>CAKUZC010000050.1 GCA_934718145.1 uncultured Eubacteriales bacterium
ACAAATAATATTAATAGTATTCCCAAAACAATCTCTAAACCACTCATTTTAAAACACCTCTCATAAATTATAATTTAACATTCTGTTCGGACAAGGCCCTTTCTAACCAAATGTTGGCAATGTCTAAAGCAGGATAAAGTCCGTTTTTCTGACTAATTTTAACTATTTTTTTTGAGTTTTCATTGTCAATGGATGTATCTATCATTTCGACATTTACCAGAGTGGATACATCTAAGTTTAAAGCTTTTTTAGTTTCCAATGACTCAATTTTTACAACATAAGGATCGTTCATACTGCCGTAGTAAAGAATATTTCCACATCTAACCAGTGGCTTACCCCTGTATTTAAAGAATGGTACGCTTTTTTTTGTATCGTTCATAAGTACTCCCTAAATCTATTTATTTAGTCTCTGACTATTAATGTTATCATGATAATTTTTAATTTTCAACACTTTAGTATGAAATTCATTAAAAATTTTTTTAAAACCTAATTTCAACAATATATATTTCTTGACATACGGATTTATTCCGTAATAGAATTAAGTGAGATTTTTATCTTACATAAGGAAGAATAAATCTTATTTAACGGTACTTTTAGTGTTAAAATTAAATTTTTAAGCGAATAAAATGTAATATTATGATGAATTTTAATGATAGATTTGTTTTAGTCGGTAAATTACGGATAAATATGTGTGCCGTATCTTAAATTATTAGTTTTAACCTTTAAGGTATACTATTGGGAGGTTGTAATACACTTGGACTTAAAAATGTTAATATTATTGGTTTTGTGTTCTATAACAGCTTTTATACTCGGTGCTGTTTTCAGAAAACTTAAGGCAGAAAAAGCAATTTCCTCAGCTGAAGAAGAGGCCGAGAAAATAGTGATCAATGCTCAAGAACTTGCTGAAACAAGAAAAAAAGAAGTAGTTCTTGAAGGTAAAGAAGAAGTTCACAAGTTTAGAAATGAAACCGAAAAAGAATTGTCCGAAAGAAGGAAAGATCTTCAGCGTCAAGAAAGAAGAGTCCTTCAAAAGGAAGAGAATCTTGACAAAAAAGTTGAAAATCTCGAAAACAGAGAATTGTCACTTGAAAAAAAATCTAAGGAAATAAGCGAAAAATATGAAGAAGTTGAAATTCTCAAAAAAAATCAATTTGATATGCTTGAAAAAATTTCCGGATTTTCTGTGACTCAGGCAAAAAGTTTTCTTATGGAAAGTCTTCAAGATGAACTAACTCATGAAAAAGCTCTCAAAATAACCATGTTTGAGCAGCATTTGAGAGAAGACTGTGAAAAGAAGGCTCAAGATATTTTGTCTATAGCTTTGCAAAGATGTGCATCAGATCACATCGCAGAGGCCGTCATTTCTGTTGTTCCTCTTCCTAATGACGATATGAAAGGCAGGATAATAGGTCGAGAAGGCAGAAATATTCGTTCAATTGAGAATCTTACGGGTGTAGATTTGATAATTGATGATACTCCGGAAACAATTACTCTTTCTGCGTTTGATCCTGTTAGAAGGGAAGTCGCTCGTGTAGCTTTGGAAAGGCTTATTGCTGACGGACGTATTCATCCGGCTAAAATAGAAGAAATGGTTGACAAAGCACGTAAAGACGTAGAAAAAGAAATAAAGGAAGAGGGTCAACGTGCATTAATAGAGGTAGGAGTTAACGGAGTTCATCCTGAAATCATACGTTTACTCGGAAAACTTAAATACAGAACCAGTTATGGACAAAATGTTTTGAACCATTCCATTGAAGTTGCAAATCTTTGCGGGATAATAGCTTCAGAATTGGGACTAGATTCATCACTGGCAAAGAGAATAGGTTTGCTTCACGATATAGGTAAAGCTTTAGATCATGAGGTAGAAGGTTCACATATTGAACTTGGTGTAAATGTTGCAAAGAAATATAAAGAAAATGAAGATGTTATTCATGCAATACACTCTCACCATGGCGATATAGAACCAAAGACACCGTATGCTTTTATTCTTCAAGCTGCTGACACCGCTTCTGCTGCTCGTCCCGGAGCAAGGCGTGAAAACCTTGAAAATTATATTAAACGTTTAGAAAAGCTTGAAACTCTTGTTTCTTCTTTTGGAGGAGTTCGCGGATGTTATGCCATTCAGGCAGGAAGAGAAGTACGAGTTATGATAAAACCTGAGCTTGTAAATGACGAACATATGATTCCGCTCGCAAGAAGTATTTGCAAGAAAATAGAGTCCGAACTCGACTATCCCGGTCAGATAAAAGTTAATATAATAAGAGAAAGTCGTGCTGTAGACTTTGCAAAATAAATATTCAAGTGGTGAATTTAGATGAGAGTTTTGGCTATCGGGGACATCGTTGGAAGAGGCGGAACAGATTTTTTGAGATTTAAATTAAAAAAGATAAAATTTCAAAATAACATAGACCTAACTATTGCAAATGGTGAAAATTCAGCCGAAGGTAATGGTATATTGCCCGATTCTGCAAGAAAAATATTTGAATCCGGGGTAGATGTAATTACCAACGGGAATCATACATTTAGGCGGAAAGAAATTTTTACATTTTTGAATGAAAACGAAAGAATAATAAGACCGTATAATTACCCTTCAGATAAAACTCCAGGAAAAGGAATCTGTAAAATTAACGTGAAGGGAATTAATGTAGCGATTATAAATCTTTTGGGTGTTTCCTATCTCGAATGTGTTAAACTTCCTCTTGATTCCCTTGAAGAAGCTTTGAAAGAATGTTCTGATTGTCCGATAAAGATTGTAGATTTTCATGCGGAAGCTACTGCTGAAAAGAGAGCATTTGGTTATTACTCTGATGGACGAATTTCCGCAGTTTTTGGTACGCACACTCACGTACAAACATCGGATGAAGAAATATTGCCTGAGGGCACAGGATACATCACAGACGTAGGTATGACTGGAGCTATTAATTCTGTACTGGGAGTAAAAAAAGAGTTGTCAATAAAGAGGATGAAAGATAAGATGCCGGTACGTTTTGAAAATGCATCAGGTCCCTATAAGATAGAATGTGTGATATTTGAAATTGATGAAACTACATTCAAGACAAAGTCTATTGAAAGGCTTAGGATAATATAGGAATAGGTTTATGGTTTTTATACATATTAATCCTTAGTTGAAAATTAAGTTATGAAAAGTCATATTTAAAAATTTAAGCCAGAAAATAAAAAACAAAAGTTTTTGAGGAGCTGTGTTCAATTGATAAACGGTTTATGCTTAAAAAATGCCATCTTTTCCGGGGCAAATAATATATTAAAACATAAAAATCATGTTAATGAACTCAATATTTTTCCTGTTCCCGACGGAGATACCGGGACTAATATGTCCATGACGATTTCTTCTGCAGTAGAAGCTTTAAAAAAAGTAAGTGATGATGCTTCAGTTGGAGAAGTTGTGAGCTCTTTTGTACCTGCATTATTGAGAGGAGCCAGAGGAAATTCGGGAGTTATTCTTTCAATTCTTTTTAGAGGATTTTCTCAACTTTTTTCACAATGTAATTCTGAAATTAATGGGTGTGATTTAGCAAACGCTCTGAATATTGGAGTAAAAGCTGCTTATGGAGCGGTAACAAAACCTACTGAAGGAACTATGCTTACTGTTGCACGAATTGCTTCTGAAAAGGCTCAAAGAGCTTCCAAAATAAACAATGATGCTGTGTATGTCTGGTCTGAAATTTGCGCAGGAGCACAGGAAGCTCTCAAAATGACACCGGATTTACTTCCTGTTCTAAAAAAAGCAGGGGTTGTTGATGCCGGTGGAAAAGGATTGTGTTTGGTATTCGAGGGAATGTTGTCTGTATTTAAAGACGGTGTAATCATAGATTCTAAACCTCTTGAATCGGGATTAAAAGAAAATGATGAATTCCGTAATGCTGCTGCTGAATTTGACGCCGATATTACTTTCACTTATTGTACGGAATTTATAGTAAAACGCAGTGCTCTATGCAAATTAAATCCCATAAAACTTAGAATGCGTTTACAAAAAATCGGAGATTGTGTTGTAGTAGTTGATGATGAAGAGATAATAAAAGTACATGTACATACAGAAAATCCGGGAAAAGCATTACAGGAAGGGTTAAAGTACGGTCAATTCCTTACGGTTAAAGTGGAAAATATGAAAGAGCAGCACCGCAAAGCAGCTGAGGAAAAACTGTCAAAAGAAAAATCTTCACAAATTTTTGAACCAAAAGACCCGGAAGAAGAGGTAGGTTTTGTTTCGGTAGGAGCGGGAGATGGCGTGATTGCACTCTTTAAAGATTTGGGTTGTGAAAACGTTATAAGCGGTGGTCAAACCATGAATCCCAGTACAGATAAAATTGTAGAGGCGGTTCTTGCAACTCCTGCAAAAACTGTTTATGTATTTCCGAATAATAAAAACATTATTATGTCCGCCCAACAGGCAGTTTCACTTGTAAAAGACCGTACAGTGGTTATAGTGCCAACAAAAACAATTGCTCAGGGTGTATCTGCGATTCTAGCTTTTAGCTATGATGACGGTATTGAGGAGAATATCAGACTGATGACTGAAGCAGCTTCAAAAGTAAAGACCGGTCAAGTTACATTTGCTGCACGTGATTCTGAATTTGGTGGTTTTAAAATAAAAGAAGGGGAAATTTTAGCTCTTTCTGACGGAAAGCTTATATTTACAGAATCTGACCCTGTAAAGGCTGCTGCTCGTCTTACAAAATCGATGATTTCCTCTGATTCTGAGTTTATCACAGTTATATATGGTGAAAATATAAGTGACGAAAAAGCTCAAGAAGCGAAAAGTTTGATAAAATCTTCTATAAAGAAGCCTTTGGAAATTAATTTGGTTAAGGGTGGTCAACCGATTTATCATTTTATTATTTCCGTCGAATAAATAACTACGGAGGTGCCGTTTATGGCATCTTTATTTAAAATTGATATACAAAAATTAAAAGGTGTAGGCCCCAAAAGTGCGGAACTTCTTCGCAGACTTGGAGTCTGCACCATTGGCGATATTATAAAGTTTTATCCTAAAGAATATGAGGACTGGGAACATATTCAAAGTTTGAGTTTTGCTAAAGGCAAAAAGAATCAATGTTTAAGACTTAAAATTCTTTCTGATGTAAGAAAAAATATTCTCCGGAGCGGTAAAACTCTTTATAGATTTGAAGCTACAGATGGTATAAATTTTGCAGATATTTTATTTTTTAATAATGGATTTGTAGCTCAAAAATTGATAAAAAATCATGAATATCTTTTTAGAGGAAATGTTACGGGCAATCTTTTAAGGTTTGAAATTGTTTCTCCAAAAATAAAAGATATTGATGAATCTCATAAAATATATCCTGTTTATCGCCAGACCAAAGGACTTACTTCCACAAAAATATGCAACTTTGTTGAGAATGCTTTCAAACTTTTACCGGAAGAAATTTCAGACACGCTTCCTGAAAGTATCCGAAAAGAAAACGATTTGTGTTCTCTTGATTTTGCTTTGAAAAATATACATTTTCCGAATTCCCGACAATCTATGGAGGAATCACGCAGAAGAATTGTTTTCGAAGAATTTTTTTTATATCAACTCGGAATGTGTTTTATAAAGAAACGTGCTCGGCAAAAAACCGAAATAACATCTAATGAGGATTATTCATCGGAATTTTCATTACTTTTGCCTTTTGAATTAACTAATGCTCAAAAGAGAGCAATTTCCGAATGCATACAAGATATCAAAAGTGGTTTTTCAATGAATCGACTTCTTCAAGGAGACGTAGGTTCAGGCAAGACGGCAGTATGTGCTTCGCTTGCTTACACTATGGCTAAAAATAGTTTTCAAACCGCTGTTATGGTTCCTACAGAGACTCTTGCGGTACAGCATTATCGTACATTCAGCAAATTTTTTAAAGATACTGGGATAAAAGTAGAAGTATTATATAGCTCTATGAAAGCGAAAGAAAAACGCAAAGTTTTACAAGATATTTCTTTTGGCTTTGCAGATATAGTAATAGGAACTCATTCTCTAATTTCAGATGTAGTCGCTTTTAAAAATCTTGGATTAACTGTAACGGATGAACAGCACAGATTTGGAGTCAATCAAAGAGCAAAAATTTCGGCAAAGGGAAATTATCCTCATGTTTTGGTTATGTCAGCAACACCTATTCCTCGAACTTTAGCCATGATTTTATATGGTGATTTGGATATTTCTGTTTTGGACGAATCCATTCCGGGACGACAGAAGGTTGATACGTTTAGAATTGATTCTTCGAAAAGATTCCGAGCTTGGAATTTTGTAAAAAAAATAATAGATGAAGGTGGGCAGGCATATATTGTATGTGCTTGTATAGAGGAAAATGAGAACGATATAGCGGATGTCAATACTTACCGAGATGATATGATAAAAAGCGGATTTAATGAAAAAGATGTAGCTATACTGCACGGTAGAATGACAACAGCAGAAAAAGAATTCATTATGAATGAATTTACTGAAAATAAAATAAAAGTACTTGTATCAACAACAGTAATAGAAGTAGGTATAGACGTTCCCAATGCACAGATTATTGTTATAGAAAATGCTGAAAGATTTGGAATTTCTCAGCTTCATCAGTTAAGAGGAAGAGTAGGACGAAATAGTAAAAAATCTTATTGTGTACTTGTATCAGATGCTAAAGGAAAAGATTCTCAAAAAAGGTTTTCAGCTTTGGTAGGTTCGGGGGACGGATTTTATCTTTCGGGCGAAGATCTTAAAATAAGAGGGCCGGGGGATTTTTTCGGTACAAATCAGCATGGAGTTCCAAATATACGTATACCGACTTCATATGAGGATATAGCAATAATGAAACAGGCACAAGTAGCTGCAGATCAACTTATGAACTATAATCCGCAAATGGAAGGCTCTGAGTTTAAATTTATAAAACACAATATTGAAAAGAATTTTAATAAAAATGATGAAGCTCAAAGAATAATATTTTAGTTTGGATGTGAAAAAGTGTATTCAGTAGGATTAGATATGGTGGAAATTGCACGAATAGAAAAATCAATGAAGTCTACAAAATTTTTAAAAATTATACTGGGAGATTCCGAATACAATCAACTTGAAGAAAGAAAATTTCCAAAGCAAAGTGTTGCTGCAAATTTTTGTGCTAAAGAAGCGTTTTCTAAAGCTCTCGGTACAGGTATGAGAGGACTTAATATGAAAGATATTCAAGTTTTAAGAGATTCTCTCGGTAAGCCCTATTTTCTTTTAAGTGGAAGTGCACTTAATGTTTCAAATAAAAAGAATTTGGATTTTTCACTAAGTATTACTCATACCAAA
>CAKUZC010000051.1 GCA_934718145.1 uncultured Eubacteriales bacterium
GATCTCAATACTGCAGATGCGTTGTCAGTAATTTTTGAGTTTGTCAGATATATAAATGCGGATGTTTTATCTCAAGAAACATATAGTAAAGGTGAGATTTCGAAGATTTTACAATTTTTTAATGAAATAACCGGGGTACTTGGAATAGTTTATGAGGAAAAAAATACAGAAAAAAATATTACAGAAGAGGAAATAAAAAAGCTTTTAGACGAAAGGTCACAAGCGAGAAAACAAAGGAATTGGAAACGTGCAGATGAAATAAGAGATGAATTGAAGTCTAAAAATGTGATAATTGAAGATACTCCTAAAGGAACTATGTATACTTTTAAATAAAGGTGGCGGAAATTGAAAATTGTATAAAAAAATAAAATCACCAATAATATCTTTAGAAAAAATAAATATATCATTCAATAATGAAACCATACTTAAAGATTTGAGTTTAGCTATAAAAGAAGGGGAATTTGTTACACTTCTTGGTCCTTCTGGATGTGGTAAAACGACTACTTTACGTATCATTGCCGGCTTTTTGACTCCTGACAGTGGGAATGTTTTATTTAGGGAGAAAAAAATAAATAATGTTCCCGCCCATAAACGTGAAGTGAATACTATATTTCAAAAGTATGCTTTATTTCCTCATTTAAATGTTTACGAAAACGTTGCTTTTGGAATGAGAATTCAAAGAAAGTCCGAAAAAGAAATAGAAAAAAAAGTTTCCGAAATGCTTAAAATGGTGAATCTGAGCAACTACATAGATAGAAATATAGACTCATTATCTGGAGGACAACAACAAAGGGTTGCCATTGCTCGTGCTTTAGCTAATAATCCTAAAGTACTTTTATTGGACGAGCCTTTGGGTGCTCTTGATTTAAAACTCCGTAAAGATATGCAGACTGAACTTAAAAATATCCATCAAAAGACAGGAATAACTTTTATTTTGGTAACTCATGATCAAGAAGAGGCATTGTCAATGTCCGATACTGTGGTAGTAATGGATAAAGGTCGAATTCAGCAAATAGGAACTCCGGAAGATATATATAATGAACCGGAAAATGCTTTTGTAGCTGATTTTATAGGAGAGAGCAACATAATTGATGGAGTTATGCTTGAAGATTATCATGTAAAGTTTTCAGGTAGAGAGTTTGACTGCATTGACAAGGGATTTGGAAAAATGAAACCCATAGACGTAGTTATAAGGCCGGAAGACATAAAGGTTACGACTCCGGAAAATGGATATATTTCAGGAAAAGTCACTTCTGTTACATTTAAGGGAGTTCATAACGAAATAATTGTAGACGTAAATGGATTTAAGTGGATGATTCAAACTACAGAAAGTCAAGAACCGGGTGACGAAATAGGAATGATTGTTTACCCAGATGATATACATATTATGAATAAATCTTCATACTCTTCTGAAGTCGGAGATTACAGCGCATTTAGTGACGAATTTTACGAAGAACAACATCAAAAAAATTAAAATTTTATTATGAGGCGGAAAGACAGTGAAAATAAAGTGTGTACTCTATCCTTACCTAATTTGGATGGGAATATTTGTAATTGTACCTTTGGCGCTGGTTATAGTTTTTGCATTTACATCTTCGACGGGAAATTTTACATTGGAAAATTTAATAGATGTCGGAAGGTATTCTACGGTATTTTTAAGTTCTGTGATTTTAGGGATAATTTCAACTGTAATATGTTTGATTTTAGGTTATCCTATGGCTTATTTTATCTCAGGAATTCACATAAAACATCAAAATGTAATAATAATGCTGCTTATGATTCCAATGTGGACGAGTTTCTTATTGAGAACCTATGCTTGGATGACTATATTGGAGTATAACGGGCTACTCAATAAATTATTTGCTTTTATGGGAATGCCTAAAATTAACATGATAAATACACCCGGAGCAATAGTTTTAGGAATGGTTTATAATTTTTTGCCTTATATGATACTTCCGATTTATACTGTTTTAAGTAAGATAGACAACAAAGTTGTAGAAGCTGCTCAAGATTTAGGAGCAAATCAGTTTAAAGTGTTTACCAAAGTTGTATTCCCAATGAGTATTCCAGGTGTTGTTTCGGGATTTACGATGGTATTTGTGCCGTCTGTAAGCACATTTATTATCTCCAAAATGTTGGGTGGGGGCTCAATATTCGTTATAGGAGATTTAATAGAAATGCAGTTTTTGGGTAACACATATAATCCTTATATGGGCTCAGCAATATCATTAGTTTTGATGGTAATAATAATGATCACTATGGGAATTATGAATGTTTTGGACACAGATAATGAAAATGTTGTTGTTTAAAGGAGGCAAAAGTTTGAAATTATTAAATAAAATTTACATGGGGTTGATATTTCTTTTTTTGTACGCTCCTATTTTCGTTCTTATGACCTTTTCCTTTAATGATTCCAAAAGCCGTGTTGTTTGGTGTGGATTTACACTTAAATGGTATGAAAGGCTTTTTGAAAATACGGGGATTTTAAGTGCATTTTACAATACTCTTTTAATTGCTTCAGTCTCTGCCATAATTGCTACTGTTTTAGGTACAGCTGCTGCTGTTGGTATCTCAAAAAGTAAAAAATGGTTAAGACGTTTTATGATGAACGTTACCAATTTACCAATGGTGAATCCCGAGATTGTTACGGGTGTTTCGTTGATGCTTTTATTTGTATTTTTGTATAACAATTTCGGTATTTTAAAACCGGGAATTCTTACTTTAATATTGTCTCATACGACTTTTTGTCTTCCTTATGTAATTTTATCGGTTATGCCGAAATTCAGACAAATGGATTCTCATATTTACGAAGCAGCTATGGATTTGGGATGTAGTCCCATAAAAGCATTTTTTAAAGTTGTTATGCCACAAATTATGCCGGGAATTGTCACAGGAATGATAATGTCATTTACAATGTCGATAGATGATTTTGTTATAAGTTATTTTGTGGGAGGAACCACACAAACGTTACCTATTGCAATATATTCGATGACTCGAAAAATAGTAAGTCCGGAGATAAACGCTTTGTCAACACTGATGTTTTTATCAGTTTTTATTTTACTGATAGTCATAAATATTCGGCAAGTTAAGGATAAAAAATTTTCTAAAAAGCCGATGTATTAATATAAGGAGGATTAAAGTTTTTGAAAAAAAAAATTTATTTTTCTGTTTTAATATTATTTATTGTGTTATTTGTTTCGGGTTGCTCAGGTGAAAAAAACGAAAATGATAACGTTATAAATGTATACAGTTGGGGAGAGTTTATTTCAAATGGTGTTGATGGGACGTTAGACGTAAATAAAGAATTTACTGAAAGAACTGGTATAAAAGTAAATTATAAAACTTTTCAGAATAATGAAGAACTTTTTGCAAAATTAGTTGGCGGCGGTGCAGATTACGATGTTATAATTCCGTCAGATTATATGGTGTCTAGACTCATTGAAAACGATATGCTTGAACCTTTGAATTTTGACAACATTCCAAATTACTCGTTTATAAGCGAAAATTTTAAAAATTTGGATTTTGATCCTCAAAATAAATATTCTGTACCTTACGTTTGGGGGCTAATAGGAATTTTTTATAATAAACGCGAAATTCAAGAAAATGAAGATGAAATAACATGGAATACACTTTGGGATGAAAAATATAGAAATAAAATACTTATGTTTGATAACGCTCGTGATTCTTTTGCAATATCTCTTTTACGACTCGGTTATTCCATTAATACCGTCAATCCGCAAGCATGGCGAGAAGCAGCCGATCAACTTATAATTCAAAAAAAATTAGTACAAGCTTATGTAATGGATCAGATATTTGACAAAATGAGTAATGGTGAGGCGGTCTTGGCACCTTATTATTCAGGAGATGCTGCGACTCTTTTGAAGACAAATCCGGATATAGGGTTTGTAATTCCCAAGAGCGGTACAAATAAATTTGTTGACTCTATGTGTATACCTAAAAATTCACGACATAAGATTCAAGCAGAAAAATATATAAATTTTATGTGTGAGACTGACATAGCTTTAGCTAACGTAAAAAAAACAGGATATTCTACTCCACATACTGAGGCATATAAAAGGTTAAGTGATGAAATTAAAAAATTTTATCCAAATGAAAATGAAGTGAAAAATTCACAGGTTTTTGTAAATTTACCAAGTAATATAAATAAACTTATGGATGAACTTTGGGTAGAGGTTAAATCCGGTGGAGCTTACACTCAACCATGGCTTTTAGTTGTAATTTTATTAATATTTGGTATAATATATTTATTAGCTGTTTTTATTAAAAAATCAAAAATGAAGTAAATTTAGAAAGGGATGTTTCCATGTTAAAAATAACATTAAAAAACGGCTCTGTAAGGGATGTGAATAGTGGGACTACCCTTTTCGAAATTGCCAAGAGTTTAGGTGGGAGTCTTTATAAAGAAGTTTGTGTTGCAAAAGTTGATGGTGAACTCAAAGATTTGAAATATCAAGTTGAGAAGGATTGTTCTGTTGAATTTTTAACTTTTGATTCTGAAGATGGGAAAAAAACCTACTGGCATACTACTTCTCATATTATGGCTCAAGCTGTCTGCAGATTATATCCGGGTACAAAATTTGCCATTGGTCCTGCAATAGCTGAAGGATTTTATTACGATTTTGATTTTGAAAAATCCATAAATGATGATGATTTAAAGAAAATTGAAGCAGAAATGCAAAAAATAATAAAAGAAAATTTGGTAATAGAACTTTTCACAATGGAAGAAAATGAAGCTGTTGAGTTCATGAAAGAACGTAATCAACCTTATAAAATAGAGCTTATAGAAAAGCATAAGAACGATGGAGCTCTAATGTTCCGTAAGCAGGGTGAGTTTGTTGATTTATGTGGCGGAACACATATGATGTCTACAGGATGTATAAAATCATTCAAGCTCATCGGATATTCAGGAGCCTACTGGAAGGGCGATTCAAAAAATAAAATGCTTACTAGGATTTATGGTATTTCATTTCCTAAAAAATCCATGCTCGAAGAACATTTGCAAATTCTTGAAGACAGAAAATCACGTGACCACAGAAAAATATGCAAAGACTTAAAATTATTTATGACGCATCCTCTAGTTGGTTCAGGACTACCGATTTATCTACCAAAAGGTGCAACAATTAGAAGAATTTTGGAAAGGTATATTCAGGATAAAGAGCTTGAATTGGGATACAATCATGTATATACTCCAAGTTTGGCATCTACAGGTCTTTATAAAATAAGTGGGCATTGGGACCATTACAAAGATGATATGTTTCCCGTTATGGAGATGGAGAACGAAGAAATGGTTTTGCGCCCGATGAATTGTCCTCATCACATGTTAATTTACAAGAGTGAACTTCACTCATACCGTGATCTTCCTATCAGAATTGGAGAACTTGCACATGATTTTAGGTATGAAAATTCAGGCGCTGTATGTGGCTTGGAAAGAGTAAGACAAATGTGTCAAAATGACGCTCATATATTTGTGAGACCGGATCAAATAAAAGAAGAAATAGGTAATGTTCTTAAACTTATATTTTCTGTTTGGAAAACAGATTTTGGATTTGACAAATTTGAAATTAGGCTTTCATTACGAGATAAAGAAAATAAAGAAAAATACATTGACAATGATGAAATGTGGGAGACTGCGGAAAGTCAATTAAGAGAGATTTTAGCTGAATTAAATATTGATTTTTACGAAGCAAAAGGTGAAGCAGCATTCTACGGTCCTAAAATAGATATTCAAATTAAATCTGCTTTGATGCATGACGTGACAATTCCCACATGTCAGTTAGATTTTGCTTTACCTGAAAGGTTTGATTTAACTTATATAGGAAAAGATGGAGATGAACATAGACCTGTAGTTATTCATCGCGCGGTTTTGGGTTCTTCCGATAGATTTATAGCCTTTTTGCTCGAAGAAACAAAAGGAAATTTACCACTATGGCTAGCTCCAGAACAAATTAGAATTTTACCTATAAGTGAGAATTTTATGGAATACGCTGAGTCCATTTATAAAAAATTGAAGCAATTAGGTAAATTCAGGGTTTCAATTGATTCAAAAAATGAAAAAATAGGCAAAAAAATACGTGAAGCTCAGTTAAATAAAATTCCGTATATGCTGATTTTAGGTCAAAAAGAAGTTGAAGATAATACAATTTCAGTTAGAAGCAGAGATAAAGGTGATTTGGGTTCGATGCCGATAGATGAATTTATTGAAAAGCTTGATACTGAAGTAAAAAATAAAAGATAATGTAAAAAATTAGGGGGTCTTGTATCTAAAGTGCAAGACCCTGGTTTTGTGTAAATTTCAAATAAATCGTTTAGGTGGTTGTTTATGATTTCTATTGCAATAGATGGACCTTCAGGGTCGGGAAAGAGCAGTATTTCTAAGTGTCTTGCTAAAAAACTACATTTTGTTAGTGTAGATACCGGCGCGCTGTACCGTTCTGTAGCGTATTATTTTTTAAAAAATAATATTGACTATAACTTAGAAAGTAATGTTTCAAAAAGTTTGAAAAATATAGATATTGATGTAAGATACAATAATGATAATCAATTTGTGTTTTTGAATAATGAAAATATTACCGGTAATATTCGTTCTGATGAAGTTTCTATGGTATCTTCTCAAATTTCTTCAATGCCGTGTGTCAGAGAGTATCTTTTATCTTTGCAAAGGAATATTGCATTGAAAAATAATATTATTATGGACGGCAGAGATATTGGTACGGTTGTACTTCCTAATGCGGACGTAAAAATTTTTTTGACGGCTTCTCCAAAATCCCGTGCTCAAAGGAGATACGAACAATTATTAAAAAGTTGTCCAAATATCACATTTTTTGAGGTATTAAAAAATATAAATGAGCGGGATTTTAATGATATTCACAGAAAAATTTCACCATTGAAACCTGCGAAAGATGCCATAATTTTTGACAATTCTAAATATACGTTTAATGAGAGCGTCAACCATATACTTACAAAAATTAAGGAGCGTGTAAATTTTGAAACAAAATAAGAAATTTTATAATTTTATTGCGTGGTTTTTAAGACCTTTTGTTAAATTATTTTTCCCTTATGAAATTTTGGGAAGTGAAAATATAAAAGGCTTAAAAAACGGATATATGATCTGTTCAAATCATCTTTCAAATATTGACCCTGTTTTTTATATTGTTTCGCATCCACGACATATTCACTTTATGGCAAAGGCAGAATTATTTAACAATAAACTTTTAGGAAAAATTTTTTCATCGTTAGGTGCTTTTGCC
>CAKUZC010000052.1 GCA_934718145.1 uncultured Eubacteriales bacterium
CAATAAAAGCATGGAGTCATTTTCTTTCCAAATATTGAGAGTTATAGGCTTTGTTACCATTATAATTTCCTCCTTAAAAAATTTTTAAATATTTATTTTCCCTCTCAATAAATAACAGTAAAAAATAATAATTTGCACTTTATAGAACAAGTAAATTAAAATTCGTTTTTGGCATAAAAATACGATTCCATGTTTATAAATTTTTTTAAGGTTAATTTTAAATTACTCACTGCTAATAAATAAGCTAATATTTATGCTAATTAATATAAAAAATAAATCATATTTGATTTTCGAAATTATTAATAAACATTACTAAATTTTACAAATTACTTTTGGTATTGATAAAAAACTTTTTGTCGATATAATGTAGATGTAAATTTTTAGGAGGTATTATTTTTAATGAATAGGGTTTCAAGATTTTTATCGAAAAGATTTATATGTTTTACTTTGGGTTTGTCAATATTTACTGGTTCCTTGTCAAATTGTTTTGCAGAAACGCACTTTAATAAAATAAATTCCTTTTTAGAAAAAGTTTGTGAAGAAGAACCTAAAAGCGATAAGCAGAAAGAATTTATAAAACACTGCATCAATGAAAGATTCAGAATATCACGAGAACATAATTATGCTCCGAAATCTTCTTCCGAAGGGTACATATTTGGCAAAAAGTTAGAAATGGATAAGACATTTGAAAAAATTTATGATTCTAATTTTTGGGGAAGTAAAGAATCAAAATCTGGACCAGATTCCCAATTGAAAAATACTGAAAATATCAGAAAAAAATTGCCTGAAATTTTCGAAAAATACAATATAAAATCCGTCCTTGATGTTCCATGTGGAGATTACAATTGGATGAAAAATGTCAAAAAAGATGGAATTAAGTATATTGGTGGAGATATTGTTCCAAAAATAATTGCAGAAAATAACAAAAAATATAAAGATGACAACACACAATTTCGTAAATTAGATATTACAAAAGATAAACTTCCAAAAAGTGATATGATAATATGCCGTGATTGTTTTCAACATTTATCTGACGAAAATGTAAAAAAAGCTATTGAAAATTTTAAAAATAGTGGATCAACTTATCTTTTGGTCACAAATTATCCTTGGACTCTTGAGAACTGGGATATAAAAGATGGAGATTTTCGTCCACTTAACTTATGCGAAGAACCGTTTAATTTTTCTGAATCATGTTTGGAAAAAATTAAAGAATCAAGTGAACAAGAAAGTTACTCTGATAAGAACCTTTGTTTGTATAAACTAGAAGATATAGATATTAACAAAATGATTCGCTCTAAAAAGGCAGTAAAAGAAATTTCAATCGCAATGGCGTTTGATGAAAATTATGTTTATCCTACTTTGATTTCTATGACTTCCATAATGGAAAATTCTAATCCGAATATAAATTATGATTTTTATCTTATGCATACTCCTAATTTGAGCAAAAAAGGGAAGAACGTATTTAAATCTTTTCAAAAGAGATACAATAAAAATTGTAAAGTAAATTTAATAGATATGAAAGATGCATATAAGTCAGCGCGTACAAACTGTCGAATCCCAACTCCAGCTTATTATAGGCTTATGTTATCAGAACTTTTGCCAAATAAAGATAAAATAATTTGGATGGACAGTGACACTCTAATATTTGATGATTTATCGGAAATGTATAGCATAGATGTTGAAGGATATTACTATAGGGGACTTTTGGATTATGATTGGACTCCGGATCTATTTAAAAATTTCGGTATAATTGATGATCATTATATTTGTGATGGTGTAATGTTAGCAAATCTGAAAGAACTTCGAAAAGACAATATGGTTAAAAAATTTGGAGATTTTATAAGTAAGAATAACAACAAACTTACCCAACACGATCAAACAGTTATTAATGCGATGTGTTTGGAAAAAATAGGAATTTTGCCTGCTAAATTTGGCATATTTCCAAGTTGTTCTTCAGGAAAATATTTCAAATGTTTAAAGTCCCCTGAAAAATACACACAAAGAGAAATTAAAAATGCGGTTTCTTATCCATCAGTGTTACATTGTGTAAATAAATATTGGAAGAGAATTAATAAACATACACATTTATGGTGGAAGTACGCTAAAAAAACTGATTGTTTTAAAGAAATAAAAGAAAAATATCTTATTCCAGACGGAACTTATGTGATTTCTCCTTCATTTAACAAAAATAAGGCAATAGATGTTTGTAAAGCAAGTCGAGCAAAAGGAGCAAAAATTCAGCTTTGGAACAAAAATAATACAAATGCTCAAAAATTTAAGGTAACTTACGATAAAGATGGTTACTATACAATTACAGCTCTTTGCTCAGGGCACAAACTTTCTGTTCCTGAAAATTCTAAGGAATCTGGAACACAGCTATGTCAAAATTCACTTAAAAATAGTCTTTGTGATAAATGGCATATATTGAACCTAGGTAGAGGAAAATACAGTATTGTTTCTGCATATAACGGACTGAATATAGATATTTGTAGAGCTGAAAGCCGAAATGGTACATCAGTTCAATGTTGGTCGTCGAATGGTACTGATGCCCAAAAGTTCAATTTTGTAAAATCAAATAAATAAAAAATTTTACCGAGCTTGTCGTTTTTTCGCAGCTCGGTTTTTACTATAAGTAAATTAATTTTATTTTCTTTTATCAAAAGAAGGGTTAAATGCATAAAAGTTTTTACTATCCAATTTGTCTGTACATATTCTAAGACCTTCACCGAAGCGCTGATAATGCACTACTTCACGCTCTCTTAAAAATCTTATTGGATCCTTAACGTCAGGATCGTCGCAAAATCTCAAAATATTGTCATAAGTCGAACGAGCTTTTTGCTCTGCTGCTAAATTTTCATGAAGGTCGGTTATAGGGTCACCTTTAACTTGCATGCTTGCAGCAGTATAGGACTGACCGCTCGATGATGTTGGATATATACCGGTGGTGTGGTCAACAAAATAATCTGCAAATCCATTTTTTTCTATTTCTTCAGGAGTTAAATTTTTAGTAAGCTGATAAACTATAGCTCCTATCATTTCTAAATGCCCCAATTCTTCCGTTCCTATATCGGTTAAAATGGCTTTTAGCTCGGGATATGGCATTGAAAATCTTTGACTCAAGTATCTAAGCGATGCTCCAAGTTCACCGTCCGGTCCACCATATTGAGTTATTATAAGTTTGGCAAGTGCCGGATTTGAATTTTTTATATTTACAGGATATTGTAATTTTTTCTCGTATGCCCACATTAGCCGTTCTCCTCCTCAGAGTTATTCCAAGGCCAAGGATCGGATATCCATCCCCAGCGATTATCTTCTATGCTTTTAGAAGTAATTGGTCCATATTTTTCTTGATACTGTCTTCTAAGTTCTGCACTTTGTTCACGGTAATCATTGAGTTTTGCATTTACTTCTTGATCATCGGGATGAGTATCCATGTATAAATTTAGTTCCACCACTGCAAAATCAATTGAAGCAATGCGTTTCATCATAATTTCTTGTTCACTCACTTGATTCACCTACAGTTTCTCCTTCAAACGGCTTATTGAGTTCCGGAAACATTGTTCCTGTATTTATTCCTTGTTCTGCACTGTATACATTGTCTGCTATCTGATATGGAACATATGCCATTGCTACAACCGGGTTTTCCGGAAGAGGTGTAATTCCATATTGTTTAGCAACCATGTGCATTATCGACTCGTCCATAAAAACACTCCCATCTTTTCTTGTTTGTGTATCTTTTATATACAATCTTATAGTATGAATTATTTTTTAGATTTGTTAAAAAGTACGTTCTTTGGATTATAAGGTATGTTTAAAGTTGCTGCAAAATATGATACTGTAATGTTAAAGTACATTTAATAAAGGAGATTTTTTTGTGGAACAAAATAAAAAACCTAATCCGAATTCTGTTTATCCCATTTCTGGAATTAATACAGTAACGTATGTAAAACCTACAATTAAAAATCCCAATATAATTGTGGGAGATTTTACGTATTTTAGCGATGTTGATTTTGAAAAACATGTAACACATCATTATGATTTTTACGGAGATAAATTAATAATAGGTAAGTTTTGTCAAATAGCGGCAGGAGTAAATTTTGTTATGAATGGTGCAAATCATCAAATGAACTCTGTTTCAACTTTTCCTTTTTACATATTTGAAGGATGGAATCAAGACACACCGGATTTGTCTAAAATGCCGATGAAAGGAAATATAGTTATCGAAAATGATGTTTGGATTGGTCAAAATACTACAATTTTACCGGGAGTTCATATTGGGAACGGAAGTATTATAGGTATGAATAGTGTAGTTGGACACAACGTAGAACCTTATTCTGTTGTTGCAGGAAATCCGGCAAAGTTTATTCGCAAAAGATTTGACGATGAACTCATAAAATTGATGCAAGAATTTAAATGGTGGGATTTATCTGTAGAGGAAATTAATGATTTAATTCCTGTTTTAAGTGATAGTAATCTAGAAAATGTAAAAATTTTTCTAAAAAAGAAATTATACGGATAAATATATGAAAAAACGTTTTTGCACACAAAAAGACCACGCTGCTTTTGCGTGGTTAAATTGCATTATAGTACCAATAAAAGTCTTAACTTATAAATTGAAGATTTCCATCTCTTCCCAGACATACTCTTCCAACTCCATAGTGTCCTTTACCGCCTACGTATCTATAATAGTCCACTTCAGGTCTTACTATTTGAGAAGGTTTTTGTACATATCCAATATTACTAATATATTTTTTTGCTTCCGCTAGTTTAAAACGTTTAGCTTCCACAGTATATACAGTTATTTTCCTAGAATCTTCCTTAATTATCTCCTCAGTTTGACCTGAAACTCCCATCTGCGTATGCATACACCTAAGATAATTTTCACAAAATCTTGCGAATTGTTCTCTCTCTCTTCGTGATTGCCCAAACGCAATATGAGCATTCTTTCGCTATTACTATTACCATATACATCACCAGTAATGTATTCATAAATTATCATTTGAAATTCCTCCTTTAATTTTTAAAATCTATACACGTTTTCACGTATGATGATTATTGTATATTATTTATATAATTAAGTCAAGCACCTTTAAAATATAGATATAATTAAATAAAAACAAAGCATTTGACTTTGTATTTAAAGCTGTTTCAACTGCTTCTTCCATAGTGATTATTTAATGCAGTACTGTAATTTTAAGGTATATTTAATAAAGGAAATTTTTTATGAAATAAATAAAAAGCCTAATCAGAATTTTGTCTATCACATTTCTGGGATTAATACATTAACATACATCAAGTGATAGCAAATTAGAAAATATGAAAGTTTTTTAAGAAAGAAATTATGCATTTAAAAAATTTAAAATGTTACATACGTAAGATGTTTTGTATTTGCTAAAATTTTTGGATTTAAATTATTTTTTTTATAAAAAAGCTTGACATATTATATTAATTATGCTAGTATGTGGCTGTGTTTATTCATAAATTTAAAGAAAGGATGTGAATGTTAACAGGTATTTTTTAATGAAATTTTTTGATAGAGATACGTGTGAAATGTTATTCTTCAAAAGTTGGTTGTATAACGGTGTATTTGGGTTTCTAATTTCGATAAAAGTAAACGCATAGGAAGATTAAGAAGTAAGGATTTATACCAATTAGAACTGTGGTATGTTCTATTTGATGATGTGAACATAATTAAAAACTTGTACTTATTTTTAAATATTTCTTGAAACTTTTAAAATGAGTACAGTTTTAATGGAGTTAATAGCTGTATAAAATTACTGTGATTAATGTGCGTGTATTTATATATAAAAAAGAAGGATGTGTTTATTTATGCCTGGTGTTGATAATTCTAATAAACAAGAAGATTTTAATAAGCAAGCATTAGACTTTGCTAAGAGTTTTGATAATAGTTTTAATTTGAAAGGATATACAACAGAGTTTTTGACAGAAAATTTATTTACTAATACTGGTGATTCCAAATCTTTTGTAGATTCTGTTCTAAAAAATACTAATATAGCAGCAAAAGTAGAAGGTTCTTCTTTATCATCAAATTTAATTAAATTTTCAAATAATATTAAAAAAGTTTATAATTATTTAAAAACAAATGATGTTGAAAGTAAGGGGTTGCATAAGCAATTTAAGAAGGTATATGAAAATGTGTATGAGGTATTGGGAGATATTGACGATGAATCACCTGATGAAGTTAATTCTAGTAAATACAATATGATTCTTGATGAAGCTCAAAATTATCTACTTTCGAAATCACCATATAGTGGAATAAATATTGGAAAAATGTTAAGTGAAAACCTCATGTACAAATTGGAAATTTTTATTGTTTGTATTTTTATGATACTTGCAAATCAAGGTGTGCAAGAGACAACCAATGGCGAAAAAGTGAAAAAACTGGATGAAGCAACTGTTGATGCGATTGCAGAACGTAATTACGGAAAGATAGAAAAGCCATACATGACACTTTACTATGATGGTAAAAAACGTATATGGGATATGAATCCCAAGATTATGGATTGGATAGAAAAAAATTATATAGGAGATATCAAAAAGATTGAACATCTTCGCTCGTTGATGCCTATGACACTTTCTGAAAAAATACTTTTAGTTTTGGATAAAGCACGAGGAAAAGATATTAGTACAGCAATTAGTCGTTTGAATAAAGCTTTTTTTGGTAAAGATAAACATAAATACATTAATAGTGTTGAAGACTGGAAAGGTTATATAAACTCAAATTTGGGTTATGTTGATGCTATTGGAAGAGGTAGAGTAAAATTTGTTGATGAGGGTTCATGGCATGCTTTGGAAGACTATTTGGTTTTTGGTGGAAAAAGAGTAGGAGTATCTATGAAGAATAGTGATCACGGTGTAATGCATGCAAAACGTGCAACTTACTCTATAGATGATGTGGCTGATTTTATTAATTCTAATCTTGAACTTTTTAGAGATTATTTCTGTACTCCAATAACTAGAAGTGAAATTGAATTAGCTAAGTATGCAGCTCTTTGTCACGATATGGATAGAAAAAATCATATGATAGATATATTTGACGAGACAAGTGCTCATAGAGCTGAAAAACAACTAAGTAAAGTTTTGAAGCCAAATCAAATAAAAATTGTAATCGATGCTATGAAAAATAAGGATGCTAATATACGTGAAAAAAGTAGAATAGCTATACTTTTACATGAAGCAGATTGTATAGAGTATCAGAGACTACGTGGTTCTGGAG
>CAKUZC010000053.1 GCA_934718145.1 uncultured Eubacteriales bacterium
ATCTGAACTGGAAAATGGAATTATTATCCCCGATGCATTAAATAAAGAAGTTGCAAAAAAAGTAGCGGAAGCTATTAAGAAAAGCATTTGATTTCTTGAATAAATTTTATTAAATTGTTTTAAAAAAAGTACGCTTAATTGTATATTGTAAATTCTTGCTTGACACTTACGAATTAACTATAATTAAGGTATCTGAATGATTTTATATTAAGGGGTTAGTTTAATGAAAACATCGCGTTTATTTTTATCTATTTTGAGCGGATGCATACTTTCAAGTTCGGGTGCATTAAATTTTTCTGTAAATGCAACTAATTCAATGAATGGTAGTATTGAAAATAAGAACTTAAAGGTTGTACCTTCCATTAATGTTAAAAGTGAAATTGATTGTTTAAAAAAGGTTTTATTGCATCGTCCGGGTAAAGAGTTACTCAATCTTACACCTAATACGCTTGAGAGACTTCTTTTTGACGATATTCCCTTTTTAAAACTTGCTCAAAGTGAACATGATGAATTTTCTAAAACATTGAAAGAAAATGGTGTTGAAGTTGTTTATCTTGAAGATCTCGCCGCTGAAGCTATAAATGTTTCTGAGGAAGTTAGACAACGTTTTATCCGTCAATTTGTAGACGAAGCAAGTGAAGACAGTGATATAAAAGCGGGATTGTATAAATTTTTGAATGAGATAAAAGACTCAAAAGATTTGATTTTAAAAACAATGGAAGGTATAAGATTGGAAGATGTAGCTAAGGTCGTAGGAGCTCTGCCTCAAAAATTAGCTTCAATGGATAGTAGCACACTTCTTGCAGATCCGATGCCTAACTTGTATTTTACAAGAGATAATTTTGCTTCTGTCGGAAATGGAATAACTTTAAACAAGATGTATTCAGTTACCAGAAATAGAGAAACTATATATGCTCAGTATATATTTTTATATCATCCTCAGTATAAAAACACTTTAAAGTACTATGACCGCAATGAAAAATATCATATTGAAGGCGGAGATATTTTAAATCTTAATTCAGAAACAGTCGCTGTTGGAATATCTCAAAGAACTGAAAAGGAAGCTATAGAAAAGTTTGCTAAGTATATTTTTAATGACCCTAATTCTGAAGTTAAAAATGTAGTTGCTTTTTATATTCCTCACAACAGAGCTATGATGCACTTAGATACAGTTTTTACACAAGTAGACAGGGATAAGTTTACAATACATCCCGAAATAAGAAAGGGCTTAAAGATATTTGAAATTTCGAAGGATAATGGTTCGGAAAATATTATTGCAAAAGAATCTTTTGATAATCTTGAGAATATTCTTAAAAAGTATCTTAAACTTGATAGTGTTACATTAATTCCTTGTGGAGGCAACGATTTAATTGCAGGTCAACGTGAACAATGGAACGATGGTTCAAATACACTTTGTATAGCCCCCGGAGTAGTTGTTGTTTACAATAGAAATGAAGTTACAAATGAAATTTTGAGAAAACACGGAATAAAAGTTTTGGAAATATCAAGTTCGGAACTTTCCAGGGGAAGAGGCGGCCCAAGATGTATGTCCATGCCTCTTATAAGAGAAAATTCATAGTAAATATGTCCAGACCACGCTACTAATGCGTGGTTTTCTTTTATCTAAATAAAAAAATCCCCTCGGATTAACCGAGGGAACGCTTAGTTAAAGTAAATTTAATAAATCAAGTTTTATCTTATATTATCCTCTTTCACTTTCGTCAGGAGTTATAACTCCTATATACTCGTCCAATGAATTTACCAAACCTTCGTAACGGTATTCAGAATTATAAGTGAATAATTTTTTATTATCAACATATACAAACTCCCAATTTTTAGGATCCAAAGCAAGATTTTTTACTTCTTTAGTAGATAAGCCCGCTTGTGATACCATCATAAACGTTGGCAACAACATAACGTATGTTTTTCCATTATGAGATACTCTAAAGTACTTATTAAAACCTTGGATTTTTTTTATTCCATCACGTGTGATGTAAGAATCAGGTAGCTTTTTATTTACCAATGCCCATCCTGTGTTTTCTGTCATCATACTGAGATTAGGTTTCGAATAATCTTTATGAGCTTCGCAATATGCATATTTTTCTAAAAATACTTGATTGAGATTTTTGCAAATTACAGGTGGTTTTACTACGGGCGGTGCTACAGGTACAGGTACATAAATAACTTTAGGAGCTTTATAATCAGAATCGTCATCAGAAGAACTGGAGCTGGAATCAGAACTCTTGCGACGTTTTTTACTAGGAGCACTATCATCTTTTTTATAGTTACGACTGCGTTTCTTCGATCCAGAATCAGCATCATTTGATCCTCTGTCATCATCTCTGCTGCTATTTGAACCAGCATGAGCACTAGTAAATGGTACAGACGAAACACTCATAGTTGCGCCGCTTGATCCAGTGGATCGTGTACTACCAGATTCAGAAGAATCAGGTTTATCTTTTGCTGCAAACACAGATGGGAGTGATGCTGATGATGCTGCCACTAAGGCACTCAAAGTTAATGATAATAATTTTTTACTCATTTGTTTCCTCCACATTATTAAAAATTTTTTGGAACCTTACATTTACTATTATAACGTAATCATAACAAAATGTCAACTGATATTTATAAAAAAATTAAAAAATATTTTATTAAATTTTAAATGATATTTACTTAAAAATATTTTTATACTCATATATCAATAAAAGTTTTTGATTGTATAATATTTATAAAATTTTAAAAATCTATTGACAATTATACTTGTATTCATATATAATTTTGGCAATTGGAAGTTTATTATGAAAGGAAGAAAAGTCATGAATGAAAAAGTAATGAAAGCACTTAGGAAAGTTATGTTAGATGAAAATTTTCAGAAAGAAATTTTTGACGATGATGTTCAGAGCACTGATAAGCTTTTTGAACTATGTAAAAAATGCTCCGATGAAGAATTTACAAAAAAAGAATTTGAATTTGTTTTATCTGAGCTTTTCGTTTTAGTTTTTGAAAATTCCGATAATTTGTCGGATATTTCTGAATCAGATTTACAAAATGTAGCCGGAGGAATAAAAATGAAAAAAGTTACGGCTGCATCACTTGCGACACTTTCCTTGATGGGAGTAATTCCAACCGGGATAAAAGATTTGGATTTTACTCCTAAAGCGGGTGCTGTCAGGATAATAGACACGGTAAAAGACGTTTGGGGAAGCATGGGAAAAAAAGATAAAATATTGGTGGGAGCCACTATTGCTACTATGATTCCGGCACTGTATAAAATAGGTAAGTGGTTATATGAACCTTTCATAAACGATATTGTAAATCCTTCTGTAAATTGGTTTAAAGATAACTTTATTTATAATAAACTCAAACTAGAGAAGGATCCAGTAAAGTTTAGAGAATTGGCTGAAAAGTTTTTGAAAGAAAATGTCTTTGCTCAGGATAAAGCTATAGAAAGGATCATAAACAGTATGAGTGGCCATATAGATATGTGGAGGGAAAGCGATACTACCGGCAAACCGTGCACTTCTGCTTGTGCAATGACATTTATCGGAGATTCTGGTACCGGAAAAACTTATACTGCCAGATTACTTTCTCAACTTCTTTTTGCCAGAGACATGCAACCATGGCAGTTTATTACTGCTACATCAATTAAAGCTCCTGCCGCACCTTCAAATGTGCCAAAAGTGACTGTAAACTTTAATTCACTTGGTATGAAGCAAGATAAAGATAATTCAAATAAAACAGAAGAACTTTCTCCCGCTGATCAATTGTTTAACGAAAATTCAGAAATTGTACGTCAATTAAGTAGGAACAATAAAGTTATTATTGTCATAGATGAAATAGATAAGATTCATAAGAACGACCCACAGGATACCATCTTAGAACGTCTTCGCGACGCAAAAGATACAGGAAAGCTAAGAATAAGGATTTCAAATAACGAATATAAAGATATTGATGTTTCCAGAACTGTATTTATTTGTATCAGTAATGAATTACGTGAATGTTGGGGATTGCCTAAAAAAGAGCTTACAGAGGCGGAAAAAGCCGCTAGAACAACTGTTCAACGAGATAAATCTCTTGTTAATCGTTTTGACATTATTGAATTTGAAAACTTTAAAAAAGAAGATTATGCGGTTGTTTTGAAACCTTTAACAGAACAAATAAAAAAATCCTATCTTCAAATTTATAACATGGATATTGAGTTTTCGGAAGACTTTGAGAAAACTGTAGGCCAAGTCGCCGAAGAGAGAAATAAAGGTGTTAGAGGATTAAACGATTTTCTTGTAGAATTAAGAGGCAAATTGGTTGATTGTCGTTCTAAAAACAAAATTTTACCAAATGAAAATCCTTTAGAGACAAAAGAAAAAGCTGTTTGGAAAGTTATTGTTAAATACGATAAATCAAAAGATATGTTTAGTGTTGAAGCTACTAAAAAATAAACATACACCGGCCATATGCCGGTGCTTTTCTGTATGTAAAACTATAATGTAATTTTTTAAATCACTAAATAAAAAAACCTACCCATAAATTAGGTAAGTTCTTGAAGTTCCAAAAATTATATCTAGTTACTGAGATAAAATTTAATTAATATTTTAAGTAACTCATATCGGTCTATTTTTTGTATAAGATTTCTTGCATTATTGTGAGTAGTTATGTACGTAGGGTCTTCCGATAATATATAACCGGCTATTTGGTTAATAGGGTTGTACCCGTTTTCAAGTAAAGCGTCATAAACGAGGGTTAAAGTGGTTTTGGCATTTGTTTCTTTATCGTTTCCTAGCGAAAAAGTTATGGTTTTATCATACATGTATAAATACCTCCCCTTAAAACTCAGTATGATTTAAGAAATCTTTAACTGTAATTTATTAAATTATTTCTTTTAATGCACTTAGAGCTAAAAAATAACTGTTTTTTCCGAAACCGGTTATTTGACCGGCACAAACTTCTGCTAAAACAGAATGTCGGCGAAATTGTTCTCTTGAGTAAATGTGAGTCATATGGGCTTCGATAAACGGAATTTTTATGAACGAAATAGCGTCGTGCAGGGAATAGCTGTAATAACACAGCGCACCTGCATTTATTATTCCACCTTCATATTTTTCTTTGGATTCATGAATTTTATCTATGAGGGCACCTTCCCAATTAGATTGAAAAACTTCACAATTCAATCCAAGACTTTCTCCATGAGATATTATTTGAGAAGTTATACTTTCGGCGGTTTCTTCACCGTATATGCCTTTTTCTCGCAGACCTGTCATATTCATATTAGGCCCAAGGAGAATTATAACATTTTTTTTCCTCATGAATTCACTGTCTCCTAAAAATTATTTTTTGAATCTAAATTTCCTTCTCACAGGCTTTTCGAAGAATCTCTTAATTTTAAGTAGTAGAGTTTTACTTGGGCTCATAGGTTCAACTAGTATAGATTTTATTTTTAGTAAGTTTGCACCTACTATATCTGTAAATACTTGATCTCCTATCATTAATACTTGTTCGGGCGATATCTTTAAAATTTTTATAGCTTTAATTATTCCCTTAGGAAAAGGTTTAAATCCCATACTTATTCCCAAAACATTCAGTTTGCTTGCAAACTCATCTACTCTGCTTTTGAAATTATTGGAAACAAGTATTATTTTTATATCAACCGATTTCAATTGATTTATCCATACTGAAACTTCCTTATCGGGTTCCGGATGACCATTTGGAGTAAGAGTATCATCTATGTCCAAAATAATTCCTTTAAAACCGTTTTTGTTCAAAAATTCTTCGGTAACGTCCGTAACTTTTTTCATACAATAGGTAGGAGTAAAAAGTGACACTTCAAAACCTCCTTCTCATATAAGTTTGAAGTGATAATCAAATACATCTCCCTCTCACGCACATTGACATGAGAGGGACGGATTTTTTAAATAAAATCAAATTACCATCTGCCACTTCCGTATCTGCTGTTCTTCTTGCGCTTTCTGGCTTGTTTGGATTTTTCCTTGCGTTTTACGGAATTGCTTCTATAAGCTTCTCTTTTCCTAACCTCAGGTATTATTCCGGAACTTACTCTTTTGAATCTTTTCAATAAAGCTTCAAGTGATTTTGGACTATCCGAATTTTCATTAGATACGGTGTTTTCATCAGAGGGTTGATTCTCACCATCCAAAATTCCAAATATTTGAGATGCTTCACCGGTCAAAGATTGCCCTTCATTCAGTGAAACTTTATCTTCGTTAACTGATAATGTTTTAGACTCATTAACAACAATATTTGATCCGTCTTTTATTACTGTTGTTGATTTGTTCAGTAAAAACTGAGGATTTTCACTATTATTTATTGGGGCCTCAGATTCGCTTTTTTCCATTATTTCAACTTTCTCTGCCATTTACTTCCCTCCTATCCGCTCTCGAGCAGGGCTTTGTGCATTGTAAATGTACTGAAATCACCGGAAATGATTCGATATTTAAACACACAGTCCGTATTATATATTACTTTTATGTTTGTTGTCAAGATATACTATTTTTCTTTTAAAAAAAAGACTAAGATGTTTTATATTACAACTTTATTGAATTTATTTTTGATTCAAATAATTAAAATTATTTACATAAATTTCTTTAACATATATAATTCAACTTATAGATGATTTTAACGTTAAGAGGGATACTATGGATTTTAAAAAGGTATCGGTCATTATTCCTGTATTAAATGAAGAAAAATATATTGAAAAATGTTTAGATTCGATTTTGTGTCAATGCTATCCACGGGAACAGCTTGAAATTTTATTGATTGATGGAAATTCAAATGATAATACAGTTTCAATAATAAAAAATTACACAGATAAGTACAGTTTTATAAAGCTTTATTCAAATCCTGATAGGACTGTTCAGTATGCCCTTAATATAGGAATCAAAAATGCTAAGGGAGAGTATATAGTACGTATGGACGCTCATGCATGGTATGCTCAGGATTATATTTTAAAATGTGTACAATATCTTCAAAAAACAGGTGCATCTAATGTTGGAGGACCTACTGTCGTCAGAGGTATTCCTCCGGTTCAAAAAATAATTGCTGCAGCATCCCATTCACCGTTTGCACTGGGAGGAAGCAAACACTATAAAGAAAAGTTTGAAGGTTATGCCGATACAGTTGCTTGG
>CAKUZC010000054.1 GCA_934718145.1 uncultured Eubacteriales bacterium
ATCTGACGCCTCCCTACACACGGCAAAAGCATCTGGAAGAATGTCATCAAGCGTTTCTCCATTTTTTAAACGCTCTTTTAAAATAATTGTCTGTGAAGAAAGCTCTTCGTCGGACATATTAAGGTACTTCTTTTCCAAGCCCAATACCGCGTCACATATAGGTTTTATACGTTTTAATTCTCGCTTACTGTAATTTCCAAATAATAAATTTAAAAAACTCATACAACCACCTCTTATGGTATAATCAATATAAAAAATAAAATTCCGAACAATAATAAAGGGTTAAAGTTATTGTATTTCAAAATAATAAAAAAATCTACCTAAAATCTTAAAATTTATTTTTAATACTTTACATTTATCCTCAACCTAGAATATTATATCACATAGTTTAGTAAATTTCATCAATTTTTTGAAAAATAATTAAATTTTATGATAAAATATTTATCAAGCCATAACTTGATGTAGCTTAGAATAATGTTAAAGGAGATATTTATCATGATAAACTTCGATGAAGTGTTCAATCTTATGCAAATTTCTTTCCCCGAAAATGAATATAGAACATATTCAGACCAAAAAGCTTTACTTGAGAATTCAAGATATCACATTATTACAAAAGAAAATGAACAAAAAAATATAGTAGCTTTTTTGGCGTTTTGGTCACTGGGAGACTTTAATTTTGTAGAACATCTAGCTGTAAGCCCAACTTGCAGAGGAAAAGGAACGGGAACAAAATTAGTTTCCGAATTCATATCTGAAAGCTCAAAACCTATAATTCTTGAAATAGAACCCCCTGTTGATGATATTTCAACAAAGAGAATGAAATTTTACGAAAGATTGGGATTTGTACTAAATGAATATCAATATTTTCAAATTCCATTGAGAGAAAATGATTCTCCTTCAGAACTTAAAATAATGAGTTATCCTAAAAAATTAAATGAAGAAGAATTTCAAAACGTAAAGAGTATAATATACCGAGGAGCATATGGAGTCTAAAATTCATTTTTTATACTTCTAAGAAACAACCCTGCAATAGCTTTTTCGGGGACTGTTTTTCCTGTCACCGATTCATAAACTGCTCTACAAATTGGAAGTTCAACACCATATTTCTCTCCAAGTTTTAAAATTGCATGAGAAGTCGGAACACCTTCGGCCAACTTATCGTATTGTTTTCCTATAACAAGAAATTCACCGAATTTTCTATTGTTACTGTGTGGAGAAAATAGTGTAGCTTGATAATCTCCAAGGTGAGCAAGACCATAAGCAGACATCTCGCTCCCACCCATAGCTTTTATCAAACGTGCAATTTCTCTGGTCCCACGAGACATAAGAGCTCCTTTTAGAGATTCATAACTCATGCCATCCAGTATTCCGGCAGCTATTCCCATCACATTTTTAGCAGCAGCACCGATTTCATTTCCCAGCAAATCCGTACCATAATAAAACCTTATGAGATTACTTGAAAAATTTTCAACCAAATAGTTTTTGATACTGTTATTTTCGGAATCTATAACCATACAGTTCGGTATGTCTCTAGCAAAATCCTGCACATGCCCCGGTCCTACCCACACAGCAATATTTATTTCGGACAACACACTTTCTTTAACGACTTGAGACAAACGTTTACCTGTATTTTCTTCTATTCCCTTCATACATAAAACAAAAGTTTTGTCGTTTAAATTTACACCTAAAGCATTTAAGCTTTCTGAAAATTCTCGCAACGATTGTGCACTTATCGAAATAATTATTGTATTCGAAAATGTAATACATTCTTTTAAATCATCAGTGACATTAATACTGTCTGGGAATTTTAAATATGCATTACGGTGCAAAGTTTTTATTTCTTGAAGATGATGCGAATCTTTTCTTCCCCACATTTTAACTTCATGCCCTATTTTGTCCAAGTACCACGCTATAAACGAACCCCATCTTCCACATCCTAAAACAGATATTTTCAAATTAACCCCTCTTTTCAAATTGGCAACGTTAAAATGATTATACACGAATTTAAATTTACGTTCACCGATTAAAAAATATTTTTATGAAAAAGATGTTAATTATTTTTAAATATAAGAAAACGCCCGGCAAAATACCGGAACGTCGCTATTAATTATTATAAAATAATTCTATACCGAATAAAGAACCACTCGTTCTGAGTTTTGGGATTGATACTCTAGGAATGTGTTTATAATCGTACAATTCATAAAAACGTTTTACCGAAATTATAGGGTAGTTATTTCTTGACATTAATTCTTTAAGCTTCAAAGAGTCCATACCGATATACTTTGCTATGACTTCAATACCTACTTCGTCGTCTGCCTTCACGGTTTTAAAATACCTTCCAAGTAATTCACCAAAACTATACATGAGTTTATCTGTAGGACGGTCGTACGGAGAAATTGAATTAAACAAAGCATCGCATTCTTTGTATTTGCTTTCTAATTCTTCAAATACTTTATCAATTCTCTGATCGGAATGTCCAAGAGAAGATCGATATACTTCTAATTCCCATATTTTATTTGCTTCTTCAAAACTGCTTGACATTTCCAAGATTGAAGTATAATTCAATGACTTAACATTGCCTAAACATAAAAATATCGGTGATAAGCACAAAATTACCATAGATAAAACTTTTAAAAATTTCTTCATTATTTTATTTCCACCTCCTCATTTTTGAACTGGAATTTAATTTTATCATTTTCTTTTCAAAATTTCAACATTTTTTTAATATAATTTAAAACTTTAAATAATAGAAATAATAATGTATTATATTTTAATATATTTTTTCTTAATAATATTATTTTTTGTTATTTATATCAGAACATTGCTGTAACATAAAATAATTTATTGATTTCATGTTGAATTAATCTTACAATAAGTATTATTTGTATCACTATATTAAAATTAAATGATAATTAGAAATCCCGGAGATTCACTTTTATTGATTTGATAAATTTATAACAATATGTTACAATATATGGTATTATAAGGGAGAATGTATAAAGGGTTTCGTGTATGATAAAAGAATTCATCAGGAGGAATCGAGTTTATGAGTTTCGAATTTGACAACGATGCTGAAGAGACAGTACAAATAAAAGTAATTGGTGTTGGCGGAGGCGGCGGAAATGCTGTCAACAGGATGGTAGATTCAGGAGTAAAATGTGTTGAGTTTATCTGTATAAATACGGACAGACAAGCTTTACTGCGTTCCAAAGCAACACATAAAATTCAAATAGGTGAAAAAATTACCAGAGGTAAAGGAGCTGGATCAAAGCCGGAAATCGGTCAAAGAGCTGCTGAAGAAAGTCGAGACGAAATAGTTGCAGCTATAAAAGGAGCCGATATGGTGTTTATAACTGCCGGAATGGGCGGAGGAACAGGAACCGGCGCCGCTCCAGTTGTAGCTCAGGTTGCCAGAGAAATGGGAATCCTGACAATAGGTATAGTAACTAAACCTTTCGCTTTCGAAGGTCAAAAGAGAATGGAACAAGCCGAAAACGGCGTAACTTTGCTTAGAGAACAAGTAGATTCTTTAGTAGTTATACCTAATGAAAGGTTAAAACTTGCAAGTCAACAGAGAATAACTTTAATGAACGCCTTTATAGTGGCCGATGACGTTTTAAGACAAGGTGTACAAAGTATATCTGACCTTATATTGCTACCCGGTCTCGTAAATTTGGATTTTGCAGACGTTACCTCGATAATGAAAGATGCAGGATATGCTCACATGGGCGTGGGACGTGCTTCAGGCAAGGACAAAGCTGAAGTTGCAGCTAACATGGCAATTTCAAGCCCTTTACTCGAGACAGCAATAAACGGAGCAAAAGGTGTTATAATCAATGTAACAGCTTCCCCGGACATTGGACTTGATGAAATTGAAACCGCTTCTTCATTAATAGCAAAGCAAGCAGATAAAAATGCTAATATAATTTGGGGAGCCGCTTTCGATGAGGCTATGGACGATGAAATAAGCGTAACTGTTATAGCAACCGGATTTTCTAAGCGTGAATCAGAATTTCCAGTTCCAAAACCGCAAAGACCTGTAGAAAATTCAAGAAATTTCTCTTCAAATCAATCTAATGAAAAACCAAAAAATAACAACGATGATGATAGCTTCTATGATATCATGTCAATATTTAAAAACAGATAAGCGTTAGGTTGTTAGAAAACGTGAGTACATATCGAAGTCGTCTTATTGATTGACTTCGTGTGGTTGTTTTGAAAAAATCTATACATTTAATACTGATATCACCGATTTACTTGGTGATATTTTTGTTATATTTATGCATAACTATAAATATTAAGTTCGAGCTATAAAAATACATTTTATCGAAAAAATATAAGTATGATTAACAGTTAGTTCATTAATCTTATATAAAGTAAAAGTCGACCACTTTGAAATAGACGACCTTTTTATTAAAATTTATCATACTATGTATTTCACATTTTATAATAATTTACACCTATCAGGTTAAAAATATTAAATAGACAAATTATTGCGTTTGAGAAAATCAAAATCGGCAATTTTATGGGATTGCTTACAATTTATTTAGTACCTACCTAGAATGGTGTTTTTTAATGTGTCTTGTATGTCCTTTAACACGTACTGAACGTGTGCATTTTGCTCCTCTTTTAGTAGTCGTTATTTTTCTTACATGCGGCGATACATGACAAGTTTTTCTACTCCTATTATTGTCAACACTTACATTAGAAAATGCCAAAAAGCTCATACCCAATGCTAACATTGCACTAAATATTTTTTCATGTTTCACCTCCTTTTAACAAATATTAAGTAAATTTTAACATTAAATACATATAGTGTAAAGATAAATTTAAAAATAAAACCTATAACACGTAAAAGACCACGCTAAAAGTGCGTGGCTCGTACATTGAGATTAATTATATTTAAACTTTTACTTTTTAGAAATTTTCATAACAGCGGCTGTAATATCGTCATCGTGAACATTACTACGCATAAACACAGCAGTTTTTACTATTAATCTTGCCAATTCTTCAGAACTATTGTAGTTAGTTGAATTTATTATATCTTTTATCCACTCATCTCCTATATCCGTTACACCATCAGACATCATTATTATCCAATCTCCGTCTTGAAGTTTAACTGTTTGAGAGCACAAAGACGCTTTACTGAGTATTCCTATAGGTAAAGATTCAAAACTTATTTTGCTTATGCTCTTATTATGCACAATATAAGTGAGAGGAGAACCGGCTTTCATGAACTTAGCTTCCCCACTGAAAAGGTTTACCGAAAATATATCTAAAGTAGAAAGTGTCTCTTCTCCCGGTTTCAATAAAAGAGCTGAATTGACAAATTTTACAGAAGAATCAAAATCAATCCCCAATCTTACAAATCTTTTCATAAGCTCTGAAGTCATGGCACCCTGAGCAGCTGCTTCACTTCCTGTTCCCATGCCATCGCTTATTATTACATTAAAATTTCCCAAACCATCCTCGAATTTAGTACAACTATCGCCGCAATAATTTCCGTTGTTAAAAGAATGTTGACTAAATCCAAAATCAATATAATAAGCTTTTTCTTCATAAAGTTGAATTCTACACAAATCTCCTAAAACATTTATCACAGGCTCGCTTAAATTAACTTTACAAATTTTTGAAATTTTATTAAAAACCCTAGAAGTAAATTTATCAATCATAGATGATTTGCATTCAATGTCAATAAACAATTTGCCATTTTTATTTTTCTTACAAACAACCCCAGCAACGTCCAAACTGTATTTGGAAAGCTCTGAAGTTATACTGAAAGCCAAAGCTTCATCAAGTACACAAGAAACCAGAACCTCTTTTGAAATTTCTTCTATCAGACAACTTATACCATTCATCTGTTCAGTCATAATTTTTTTAAATTCAACCATTTGTCTCTTTATTGCACTTTGTAAACAAAAATCATGATACGCTTTTGAAGCATATTCAACAATCAAATCAGTTTTACGACATCTACTCAAAAAACTTGAAGAAAAATCTTTAGATGTAACATTTCGATTTTGCAAAATCATGTCGCTGATATTTTCAATATTTTTTCCGGTTTCTTCACCATTTTTAGACCAACACAATCCGAACAATCCACATGACTCACACACTTTACATGCTCCATTCATGCACGCACTTTTTGAATCCATATCCTTACACTGAGAAAATTCAGAAGAAGCTTTTTCAATACAATTAGGTACTGAAGTAAGTGAAGCACTGACAAATTTCAAACTTTGCGAAATGTACTTCCTAAGAGCATTGGAATCACATGAATTTGAAAAATGATAAGATAAATTTTTAAATTTTTCACACCATGCGTTAGGTAAAATCAAAAATATACCTATTGCAACTATTGTTTCGTAAAATCCGCTCACCATTCTGGTAGTATTAACTGCCTGAAAAGACATCAAAGTATTGGCACACAAAAATGCCATACAAACAGCAATTTTTCCAAAAGAAGCACAAAATCCGGATATCATGCCCCCAAAAGCATATGCACCTGCAAGATATGTAAAACCAAATGACGGCAAACTGTATACTATTCCCGCTGAAGCTCCTGCAATTGAACCTCCTTTAATTTTCATAACATATGAAAAAAATAAAATCATTACTGTAATTAAAATTCTTCCTATAGAAACCGTCTTTATGCATAGTCCCGAAAGAGGAAGCAACGCCATTGCAACACTTAAGGACAAACACATAAATTCTCCCGAGCTAAGTGCATAAATCTTCTTTTTAGATAAAATTTTAAAAGATTTATCAAAAAAATATGCTGCCACCGCTGCAACAAAAGCTTCCAACGTACTCAACGAAACATCTCGGATGTCCAATCCTTCAGCTGAATTTATTGCAAAACCCGTTATAAAAACTGACACAAACACAATTAAAGGTGTATACAATGCATGTTTCTTTATTTTACTAAGGTCGCTTAATGCCCATCTAATGGCAGCTACCGATATCACAGTGGACACATATCTTACACTCATACCTAATCTAATTGGAAATAAATAACCCAAAAGTGTTCCGAAAACAGTTGGTCCAATCGCAATACACGGAACAGATGCCGACAAAGATATCCCAAAAGGATAATAACTTCCGAAAACACTCCCTCGAGATATT
>CAKUZC010000055.1 GCA_934718145.1 uncultured Eubacteriales bacterium
GTAGCATGCTGTGACAACACTGTGGTTGAATATCAGGGTGAAAATATAGATTTTTCAAAACCGTTTGAACGTATAACCATGATTGACGCTGTTAAGAAGTATGCAGGGATAGACTTTTCCGAATTTGTAGGGGATAATCAAAAAGCTTTGGAATGTGCGAAAAATTTGGGAATAGAAATCAAAGACACTGATGTTTGGGGAGATATTTTAAATAAAGTTTTTGAAGAAAAAGTTGAAGAGAACCTAATCCAACCCACATTTGTGTGCGATTACCCTGTAGAGGTTTCTCCTCTTACGAAACGCAAAAAAGAACAACCGTATCTGGTAGAACGTTTTGAACTTTTTATAGCGAAAAGAGAAATTGCAAATGCTTATTCTGAGTTAAATGACCCGATTGATCAAAGAAAACGTTTTGAACATCAAATGAAGCTCCGTGACGCCGGTGATGACGAAGCAAATATGATAGATGAAGATTTCATAACTGCCCTTGAATACGGAATGCCGCCTACAGGCGGACTTGGAATGGGAATTGATCGTCTTGCTATGTTGCTAACGGACAGCGCTTCTATTCGTGATGTTATAATTTTCCCGACGATGAAGCCATTTAAAGGAAATGGAAGTTCTAAAATAGTTTTTCCGGAATCTTCGAATGAAAGTGTTTCTGCTGAAGAAATTATTGATTTTTCGAAAGTGGAAATTGAACCTCTTTTTAAAGATTGCGTAGATTTTGATATGTTCAGTAAATGTGATTTTCGCGTTGTTAAAGTTAAAAATTGCGAAGCTGTTAAAAAATCCAAAAAACTTTTGAAGTTTACATTGGATGACGGCACGGGTGAAGAACGTATTATTTTAAGTGGTATTCATGCATATTATGAACCGGAAGAATTGATTGGAAAAACTTTGGTTGCAATTACCAATCTTCCACCTAGAGCCATTATGGGAATAGATTCTTGCGGCATGCTTCTTTCCGCTGTTAATAAGGACGACGGTAAAGAAAGTCTTAATTTGTTAATGGTGGATAATAGAATTCCGGCGGGCGCAAAGTTATATTAAGTTTATTATTGTAATTTTAAATGAAACAGTTGGTTAGTTGCCAGCTGTTTATTTTTGCTTTAAAATCAATTTTATATAATATATTCATAAAAGTACTTGATTTATACAAATATATATAATATAATTATCATAAAAAATAAAAGGGGATGTTAAATATGTCGGAACCACTTGAGAAGCAACTTAAACGATTAGAAAAAGAGCTTGAAGAAATATGTAAAAAGAAAATGGTTGCTGAAGAACCTATTGAGGAGGAACCATATAAGAAGAAACTTAAACAAATAGGGCAAATTTTTAAAGGAACTGAAACAACTTTTAAAAAAAGTCCTGATTTTATTACAAGCATGTTCAAAAAATATAAAGTTACGGATGAAAGTTTAAAAAGTCACTTTAAAGCAGAGTATACACGTTTGTTATTAGATAAATATGAGGATTATGGGATAAAAAAGGAGCGTTCAAAGGCTACTGACCTCAAGAAAGCTTTAGAAATAGCTTATAAATTACGAGGATTAACGAATAAGGCGGAAGAGGAAGTGAAAGAAGAAATCGAAAAAAAAATTAAAGAAGAGATGGAGAATCAGTTAGAAAAGAAACCGGATGATGGAGAGTGTGCAATAAGGTCTCATGCCAGAGGTTTTTCTCCACCACCGAAAATTACAGAACAGTTAGAAAAGATATTAAAAAAGTAATATTAAGCATAGGAATTACAGTTGACTCAATAAAAGGGTCGACTGTTTTTTATAATATATTTTTACAAAAAATACTTGACTTAATATATATATATATATATAATGTTAATTGTTCTTATGAAGAACCAAATTTATGAAATAAAAGGAGTTGTTTATTATGAAAGAATTAATAAGAGATACAGATGAGTTTAAAAAAGTTTTAGAAGCGAGAAGAAAAAAATTGGAAGGAGAAAACGGAAAAAGTGAAAAAGTATCTGAAGAAGTTGAAGAAAAGTTAATAAATGAAGAAGCTAAAAAGTTTGCTGTTGGCGATAAGAGCCCGGCATGTAGTGCAATAAACTTGGCATACGATAAGGCGTTCAAGTCAGTATTTGCTGAGGTACCAAAATTAATTTCGAAAATAGCATCAGAAGCAGCGTCTGAGGCAAGATCTGGGGAATTGTCGAGATCCAAAATAAATTGGGATCTTAAATTTGGAGGAGGACATAAAATAAGTCCTAATTTCAATTTAATATTAAAGTCTGAATTAAGCAGTAGAGCTATTGCTAAAGCTAATGAGTTAAAAGAGAAAAGTGAGTCAACTTATATTAAAATACTAAGTGATGAAGTGAACAAAAGTAAATATAGAGAGTTAGTAAAAGGCTACTACGACGCAGGGTCAGATTATAATAAAAGTATGGAATTCTATAACAAGGCTCAAGCAGAATGGAATACAGCTGTAAGTAAAGCAAGAGAAAAATTCAGTGAGAAAATAGGTGAAAGTTTCGAAGAGTGGGCAAAAAAATGTAAACCAAAAGAAAAAGATTTGAAAGTTTCTATTGATAAAGCGATGGATAAATATACAGAGAGTATGAGTAAAAGTGGAGGGGTATACACTGTTTTTGAAGATAAGGATTAATTATTTAGCAGTTGACTCAATAAAAGAGTCGACTGTTTTTTTATAGAATTTTTTAAGATAAAACTGTATTTAATATGGCAAGCATGCCAATTCCGGGTAATCCCATGAGTGAAGATATTGCGAAAGAAAATGTATTCAATGGAATTTTTATACCGGTATATGGTTCCGCAATACTTATTAAAACGATTGATATTAATCCGAGTATCAATTCTTTTATTGAACAAAGAAAGAAATGTTTTTTTTTAAGAATGATATGTAATATTATCAAAACTATAAATGTTGATGCTATAGATATTTCCGGTAAATGTGATGTTATCATCGTGTTTTTCCTTTTAAATCAAAAAATTTTTTTAGTCCTTATTTTATTTATAAGATAGTTGTATTGAGCATTTAAAACTTCTCTTTGATATATACAAGCATCTATCAAATTATCATCGTTTTCCATTTGAAACCATAGGTTTATTTTTTCAATATCCTCTGATATTTGTTTTAACCTCTTGATTATAAATTCTTTTTTTAAATCCTCTTCTTTTTTAGGTTCTTTGATTAATTTGATTTTTTTCAACAATTCCTTCATGAAATAAATTCAACCCTTTTAATTTTAATTTCTTTAAAAAGTTTGTCTTTAATTTATATCTATGATTTTGACATTAATAAATATGAAGACATTATTTAATTGAACAGCTTTAGAAATTAAGATTGTTGTTATTTAATAAATTAATGTAGAAAGCTTGTTTTAAAAAGTTTATATCGCAGAAAAAGTTAGCCTAGGTTTACTTTTCAGATATACTGCATTAATATTTATATATAGACATGTTTTAAAAAATCAATTTGCAGAGTTTAAAAATAAAGGAGCGGTGACGGTTGAAAAACATAGGTAATATGAATCCGGGAGATTCCGGAATAGTAAAAAAAGTAGAAAGTTTCGGAGCTCTTCGAAGGAGAATAATAGATATGGGCCTTACTCCGGGTACAAGAGTCAGCATGGTAAAGTCTGCACCTTTTGGAGACCCTATTGAAATAAAAATTCATGGCTATGATTTAAGTATAAGAAAGTCAGAAGCAGACAAGATATCACTTTTTGAAGAAGATTCTCAAGCCGACTATTTGATTAAAAAAAGAAAATTAATGAAACCCGTTTTAAAAAATCGAATAGCTCCTTTGAAAGCTATAGATAATTCCGAAGATAAAATTTTTAAAGTTGCGCTTATAGGTAATCCCAACAGCGGAAAAACAACTCTTTTTAATAGTCTTACAGGAAGTTATCAATATGTAGGAAATTGGCCCGGAGTTACGGTTGGACGTAAAGAAGGTCGAGTTAAGAATATATCAAAAGAAGTAGATTTAGTAGATTTACCGGGCGTTTATTCTTTGTCGCCGTATTCTCCTGAGGAGATAGTTACACGTGACTATATATTAAATGAATCTCCTGATTTGGTGATAAACATAATAGATGCTACTAATCTTGAAAGAAATTTGTATCTTACAACTCAGCTTTTAGAACTGGATATAAGAGTAATAATGGCTGTAAATATGACAGATTTACTTGAACGTAAAGGACATAAAATAGACTATAACGCTTTGGAGTCTGAGCTTGGAGTTAAGATTGTTCCGGTTTCTGCCGGAAAAAATAGGGGAATAGATTGTCTTTTAAAATTAATATCTGACGAACTTGAAAGCAAAAAGAATATAAGAGTTGCTAAGAGTATATATTCTTCAGAAGTGGAAAATGCATTAAGTGCCATCGAAGAAATAATGTCTTGCGGTAATAAATATATTTCAAACACTTATTTTAACAACATAAAAATTTTTGAAGATGACCCTCTTTTAATATATAAATCGAATTTTTCTCCTGAAAAAGCGAGAAAAGTTTCCGAAATAAGAAGCAAAGTAAGTAAACTTTACGAAAAAGACGAAGACATGATAATAGCAGACGAGCGATATGCTTATATTTGTGAACTTTGCGGAAAAATAATTCGATATACAAAAAAAGTAAAGAAGCTGTCTTTTTCAAATAAGCTGGACAAAATAGTTACAGGAAAATATACCGCAGTACCTTGTTTCCTTTTCATGATACTTTCGGTGTTTTACATAACTTTCGGGCCTATAGGAAGTGCTCTTAAAGCTTGGTGCGAAAGTTTTATAAATACAAATATGTATAATACGGTTGAGCGAATACTTAACTATTTGGGAGCTTCCGACTGGTCGAAAAGCTTGGCTCTTGACGCAGTTATATGCGGAGTTGGTTCTGTTGTATCGTTTTTGCCTCAAGTTGTGTTGCTTTTTACTCTTTTGTCGCTGCTTGAGGACTGCGGATATATGGCCAGAGCTGCGTTTATAATGGATAAACCTCTTAGAAAGATAGGACTTTCGGGAAGAGCTTTTGTACCGCTTATAATGGGATTTGGATGCAGCGTACCTGCGGTTTTAGGAACTAAAATTTTGGAAAGCAAGAAAGACAAAAATTTAACGGTATTTTTAATACCCTTTATGTCGTGCAGTGCAAAAATGCCTGTATATTTGCTGTTTGCTTCAGTGTTTTTTGCAAAATATCAAACTCTTGTAATTTTTTCTTTATACGTTTTGGGAGTCGCGGTAGCTGTTCTTACGGCGTTTATGTTTAAGGAAACGCTTTTTAAAGGAGAAGCTTCACCGTTTATAATGGAAATGCCTGAATATAAAATTCCTTCGCCGAAAAATGTATGGATGAATGTTTGGGATAAATCCAAAGATTTTATCGAACGTGCCGGTACGGTTATTTTGGTTGCAACTGTAATTGTTTGGTTTTTGCAGTCGTTTGATTTCGGATTTCATATGGTTTCCGACAGTTCTAAAAGTATTTTGGCAACACTCGGAAGCTTTATAGCTCCCGCATTTAAAATTTGCGGATTCGGAGACTGGAGAGCTTGTGTATCTCTTTTAACCGGAGTCATGGCAAAGGAATCGATAGTAAGTACCTTGGCGGTTCTTTACGCAGGAGGAAGCGTTGCTACTCTCGGTTCGGTTCTTCCGAATGTGTTTTCGGTTCAAAGTGCTGTTTCGTTTTTGATATTTGCACTTTTGTATACTCCGTGCGTTGCTGCGTTGTCAGCGATTAACAAGGAGTTTGAAAGCAAAAAACTTATGTTTGTGTCCGTTGTTTATCAATTGTTTATTGCGTATGTTTTGTCGGCTTTGACTTTCCAGATTTTAACTTTGTTTTCAAATATAAAAATATTTTAAAAAGGAAGTTGTTTAAATGAATATAACAGACGCAGTAATAGTAGCACTAGTTGCAGGCATGGTAATTTTTGCGATTTTAAGAAGTATTAATAAGAGAAATTCTTCCGCAGGCGGACATTGTACAAAGTGTTCGTTTAAGGATTCCTGTCAAAAATATAAAAATAAAAAATGAGGGTTTTGAAATGAAATATCTTACTGCTTCACTGGAAGATTACCTTGAAATAATATATATACTCGGTCAAAATTCCGGGTCCGTCGGGGTTACGGATATATCCAAAGCACTTTCGCTTTCAAAACCGAGTGTTACTCGAGCGGTAAGTACGCTTAAAGATGAAAAATTTTTAAATCAGGAAAAATACGGAAAAATTTCTCTTACCGAAAAAGGCATTAAAGCTGCGAAAACAATTTATGATAAGCATAAAATTATAAGTGAATTTTTAACACGTGTTTTGGAAGTTGATTCGCAAACCGCTGAAATCGACGCCTGTAAAATAGAGCACATATTAAGTGCTCAAACAATAAAGAGTATAGAAAATTTTTTGAAATCAAAAAATACATTAACCGATTGAGAGGATAAAAGTTGAAAGATTTAAATTTAAAAAAAGACAGTAATGAAAATTTTATTTTTGGAAGAATTAGGATTTGAAACTGAACCAGCAGGAGCAAGTAATTTTTTATATTATATGAAGCAAAATGGAGTATTTGAAAAAGTAAAAGGAATCTGGCTTGGAAATTATACACATGAAAGTGGAATAAAATTAGAAAAAATATTACTTGATACAATAGCTGATGAATTTAAAGGTCCTATTATTCATTCAGGAAATTTTGGGCATATAGAAAATAAAACAGTAATTCCAATTGGAACAAGAGCAAGAATTGATACAAATCAAGAGGTAAAAATAAAACTATTAGAAAAATGTATAAAATAGTACAAAAGAAGGGAAAGTAAATGAGTATAAGAGAAAAAATATATGAATTAAAGAATTTTAATAAAATATTGCATACAACATTCAATCCATATGAACCAGGAGTTGCAAGAATATATTTGATACCACCTAAGTTTTCAATGTTTAAATCAGTTGCAAGTGTGGTAGTGGTTAATGGACATGATATTATTCCACTTAGAGAATCATGGGCAATTTTATTATCAATTTTTATAGAAGAAGTAAATAAATATTCTGGAAAAGAAATAACAAAAGAAGAACTAGAG
>CAKUZC010000056.1 GCA_934718145.1 uncultured Eubacteriales bacterium
CAAATGTCAGATTTACTAATTCCTGAATTGTAACGAATCCAATTGTTAAACGCCAGTATCTCTGCTAAATAGTTCACTTTTTTCCACCTCTTTGTTTTAAACTTTTAAAAAGGCAAGTCATCAAGTAATTCTTCGCTTGCTTTTTCAATTTCTTGCTCTGTGATGATTTCGCGGATAATAAATCCTTTGTAATATTTTCCGTCAACTTCTTTTGAATAATATTTTGCCGTGAGCCAAATCTCATCTTTTGGCTTATATTCTTTTGCAATTCTTTTTGCTGTTTCTCCAAAAGCACAGCATTCCGCAAATGTAGGCTTATTCCATTGTCCTGTTATGTCGTCTTTTCCGTTGCTTATTTGAAGTAAAAATTTAATGCCGTTCGATTTTATTTCCTTGAAGTCATCATAAATTCTACCTCTAAAAATCACCGTGTTTACATAGCAGTTTCCGCTATATACCATTTTTTCATCATCATAAATTTTTGTTGTTTTCATATTCGATTTCTCCTCTAAACTTTTTATTTTTACTTCTACTCTTGGAATTTCTGAGTATTTCTTTTCAAAACTTAATTTGCAAATATATTAACAGTTAATAACACTAATTCCATTTTCCTTTCTTGCTTAATTTATTTTTTTGGTTTTATTCTTTGGCATACAATTCTAAAAGCCTCTAAAGTCTTTCTTTCCAAATCTCTTATTTCTTTGCCTTGATATACTAAAACACAAATTAAAATAAAAATTATTGATAATAAAAATATTTGCATTACTTTTTGCTCCTTTCTTAAATAAAAAAATCGCCATGATTTTTTCAAGACGATTTTGTTTGATTATTTTTTACTTTGTGATATACTATTCATTAGAGACTGTGAAAATCTGTCGGATAACTCTTTTTGTAAACATTGTAGTTGGCTTGAAGTCTCATTGTCACTTAGTTCTTTCAAGTCCCTATTGGTTATCCGCACCAATAATAAAGTTAGTCGATTATTATATAGTCGGCTTTTTTGTTTGTAATAAAATTTTATTATAATTGTTTTAATAAGATCAAATTATATTAGTTTTCTTTATTGTTATGAAAGGAATTTTTCCTTAGCATAATTATGGAGGCTGAAAATTAATATGTACATTAAGAAATTTTACGGTTATGTGATAAGTGAAAGAGACACAATATATGATGTTATTAAGGGTTTACTCGACACTTATAATCCCCCAACAACAGAAAGTAAAAATTGGAAACATTGGGTAACAGATGTAAATCTTAAGACTTGTGGAGAATGTATGAATTTGAATGGTAAAATTTATTCTATCGAAGATACTGATTTTGAAGAACCACCACTTCATCCAAATTGCAGATGTGAAGTATTGCCAATGAAATCAGTTATTGCCGGGAATGCAACAAAAGAAGGAAAAAATGGTGCTGATTTCTGGATGAAGTATATCGGAAGATTGCCGGATTATTATATTTCTGAGAGTGATTTAAAGACTTTGGGATGGAAACATGGTAAGCCCCCTAAAAGGTTTGCACCCAATAAAATGGCTGCTATGGGTATCTATCAAAATAAAAACAAACACCTTCCAGATGAACTAGGTAGAGTATGGTATGAAGCCGATATAAATTATTATGAAGGTAAAAGAAATCTTCATCGTTTAGTTTGGTCAAACGATGGGCTGATATTTGTAACATACGATCATTATGAGACATTTTATGAAATAATTTAAAGGGAAGAAGTTATTATGAAAAACAACGATAAAAAAGTAATAAAGTTAGATTTAACAGGATGCAAAACTTGGTGGGATTACCATGAAAGAATAAGATTGGCATTTGATTTTCCGGAATGGTATGGTAAAAACTGGGATGCTTTCTGGGACCTGCTTAGAACATGTTATGATATAGGCAAAGTAGAAATAACAGGAGAATATACATTAAAAAAAGAATTTAATGAGTATATAAAAATGACGCATGAAATTTTCGATGACAATATAATCCATCAAGCTGAATTGGGAGAAAAATTTGAATACGAAGTAATAGACTAGCATATTTATGCTGGTATAATATTTGTAGCATACAATCAATATGCAACATTTTACGAAATAATTTAAGAGGAGAATTTACTACGGAAAATAAAAAAGTAATAAATTTGGATTTAGCGGGATGTAAGTATCTAAATGAAATTCACGAACGAATTAGAGAAGCATTCGACTTTCCAGAATGGTATGGGAAAAATTGGGATGCTTTCTGGGATTTATTATAGAGCGAATGCGATGCTGATAAGGTTGAGATATTAGGCGAATCAACTCTACCTGAAAAATTCAAACATGACATAGAAACTATGCATAGAGTTTTTGAAGATAACAAAAATGAACATAATAAATATGGATGGAAATCGCTTGATTTTGAAATAATAAATTAAAAAAGTAACCATTACTATTAGTTAAAAAGGGTTTAAATACTGAATTTCTCTGTATCCTATAAGACAAGTCACACCAATATTAAAGTTAGTCGATTATTGTATAATCGGCTTTTTTCTTGCGAAAATTCAAGAAATTAAATATTTTATATTATTTTTATGAAAATGCTTGACTTTATATACATATATATATAATATTACTGTATTTTGAAATACAACTAAAAATAATGAGGTAAAAATTATGTCAAGTGAAAAAGATGAATCAAACTACACGTTATGTAAATTTTCGAAGTTTATTAAAGAAATATACCTTAGAAAAATTTTTTCAGAGCAATTAAAGTACCAAAAACAAAAGAAGACATCAAAATAGATACTTATTACATCATGTTTCACGTGAAACATTTGAGAGTTATATGCATAATTCTTTGAGATAAAGAAAAACTTAAATATATGAAAGGAGAGGAATAACACTATGAAAATACCAGAAAAAGCAGCCCAACATTTTGTTTACGGAACTTATTACATTAAAAAAGATGAAAGTAAAAACGTACATTCTATTTCTGTAAAAGGCAATACAATTAAAATAATGATTAAAGATGGTGAAAAACCGATTACTGGAGAATTTAAGGATGTAGCAATTGAAAAAAACGGACCAGAACTGATTTTAAAACCCAGTTCGCAAGATGGTGTTGAGTCGATAATGGACTTTGCTAAAGAGTTAAAAAAACGTAAAGACAAAAGTAAAAAAGAGTATTTTAAATTTCAATATTCAGGTATACATGTAAGTGATATTCAAACATTACGCACAAAATCGGGAATTTTTACTGTAAAAAGGAGTGGTCAAAATCTAGATGAAAATGATATTCAAGTTGCTTCACCAGACGATTTTTACCAAAAATTATTAACAACCGAATATCAAAACAATGGAAATAAATTAAAAAAAGTTAAAGTAGAAAATGGAAACGAAAAAATTATTTTAGAGGTAACTAGTAGAGGTAGTGATGTTGTGTTAGTACCTTCTAAATAAGAAATACAGGAATTAAAATCGTATCTGTATTGTAAATGTTCATATTAATTAAAATTTTAAAAATGTACTATTGTAAAAACAGTGTAGGAGTGATATAATAATAAGAGGCAATGCGAGATATTTGGATAATCCTAAGTTGGTGGATGATATTTTGAAGCAAAAGTTGTCGAATTAATTAATAGCAGTGATTTATATTTTATCCAAATAATAATCCTTTGCCGGTCTCCTGAGGTTTAATTTATACACTCCTATGAATTAAAGATCTTTCCCACATATATTAAGTATGTGGGGCTTTTTATGCAAAAAAAGCTCTTCCAAAGCATTAATTTTACTCTGGAAAAGCACAAAATTATTTTTCATCACTATCGAAATTTACAATTTAAAATAATTTTTTAATGTTTTGTCGGTTTATTAATATCTTTATCCAGCCTCAAATTCCTTCGCCTCTTTCTTCATCTGTTCTTTAATTCTTTTTTGGCTAGAAGATCCTGTTGGTCCATTAGTCACATTCTCTCCACTTTTTTCTTTTTCCAACATACTGGATATGTTTTTCCTTAAGTTTCCGTCATCGTTATAAAGCATCTTATATAAATCATCATCTTTTGAAGTAGGTGCGACTTTCCATGATTTCGGACCATTGGTGGAATCAGTTTTATAATTTGCTGTTCTCCTACGAGAAGCTCTCCGCGGCCTATCAGTTGGATTGTTTGAACGTTCAATTCCTTCTTTCTCTAATAATGCCTCAGGTGAGGTACAAGTGGTCGTAAAATTTGGACTGGTGGGATCATTTTGATACTGCTCTTGTGGACTTGCACTATAGCTGCCTTCACTAAGTGTTAGCGGCTGAATTTTTTTACGCATCAAAGAATTTTTAACACATCCCATTCCTTTTATTAGTTCTCTTCTTAATTTTAATTTCTTCTTTAAGTCCTCGAAAGTAGTTTCAACGCCGAGTTTTCCATGCAGATATTCAATGTATTTTTTAAAACTTATGCTTGATGGAGGTTTTAAAAAATATCCTAAGAAATGTATATCTTTTCTTGAAGCTGCTTTTGTAATCCTTTTATCAACATACTCAACAGGATTAGAAATTACAGCGTGTGTTTTTTTAGTATTCGATTTTCTTCTTTCATTCAACTCAAAAATAGCTGACGTCATAGTGTTTAGTTCCGGCAGAAGTATAAAATGATGTTCGGAGCCAATATTAATTATAAAACAGTTCGCAGTATTAACTTTACCAATTTTTTCTGATATTCCCCATCCTAAAGACCAATTTTGTTTATCTATTGCTTCTAGTATAGTTGAAACATCAGTTTGATTTAACCCAATTGATTCGCCAAGCTGTTTTGTGTAAGGATACAAATACGGGCAATTATACCCCTGAGGCATCATTTGTACATTATTTAAATTAATACTATCTTTTATATTATTGAAATTAATCCCATATGGTACTAAAAGACGATGATGGCATTTTTCATCGAGTGCAATTGCCATATTTTCATTATACAAACCATTGATTTTCCAATAATAATTCCAATTTATGTCATCAATAGCCTCCAAAAAAGCTTTTTTTCTAAATCCCATAAAATCACGTCCTTTTTTTGTTAATATATTAAAATACAATAACATTATATATATATACATATACGAAGTCAAGTATTTTTTTATAAAAATAACATAAAATTAATTCTGAGATTCCAATGAGGGCTCGCTGAATTCAAATTCGGGATAATATTCTTTCGTTTCGTTATTTCTGATAACAGATGATTTATTTTTCTCCAAAAGCTTCGTAATTGCGTATATGTCAATCCATATTTCATTATTGCACTCTTTTTGTGATTCATCAAAAATAAGCTGTATTCCCCAATGCAAATGATTTTCTTTTATATTATTTACGTTCTCTTTTTTACTGTAACCCGTTCTTCCCACATAACCGATTACATCTCCCGCCTTTACAACACTTCCTTCCTTTAGATCCATATGAAAAGGCTTGTTTTGTCTTAAATGAGCGTAGTAATAGTATCTTTTTTTGTCAAAACTCCTTATGCCGACTCTCCAACCGCCATATTGATTCCATCCCATAATTTCCACTGTACCTGACTCTACGGCAATTACCGGTGTTCCTATTGCAGCCATCATATCGTGACCCAAGTGAGGTCTTGAATATCCATAAGATCGTGAAGCTCCGAAATCGTCATAGTGGCAAAAAGGAAAAGTTTTAGCTATTGGAGAAAAAGCTTTTAATCCATACACTTCTTCCCATGATGTTTCTTCATTTTCTTTTTTTGGTTTTCTCTTGATTTTATATTCTCCCAAGAACTCCTTCAACACAGCTGAATAGACTTCATGATAATAGTTATAATTTTTAAAATTTTTTGAAATTTCTTGAATCGAAATTTTGGATTTTAGCTTTTCTATTATTTCATCCATGTCTTTTTCTCTGTACTTTTTAAAATCGCCTCCGTATTTTGCTCCTAGACATGCAAGTATTTCAATCCAATCGAGCTTTATTTCTTCTCCGTGGGACTTAATATCTTCACGCATAGCTTTTTCCATTGCTTCGTATGTAGGGTTAAATTCAGCATATTTTATGAAGTTTTTATTTTCATGCGCACCCACAGCAAAATGATTTCCATTAAAAAAAAGTAAAGCAAATATTCCTATCATAAGTACCGCTGTGACAATGTAGGTGTATTCTTTTTTTATTTTCAAGACAAACAAAATTTCTCATCTCCTGGAATTTATAAGTTTCTTAATTATATGAAAAAGAATTCGGCAAAATACAAGTTAAAATAAATATTTGCCAGCATACCTAAGAATTTTATTACAAAAAAATCCCCGATACTTATCTGTATCGAGAATGTAAAATTTTAAGTAAAATAATTAATTTTGCTCTTCTTCAGTTTGTTCTTCTAATGTAATAGCACTTACCGGACAAACATCATGCGCTTCCATAGCTTTATCTTTTAAATCTTCTTTGACTTCATCTACTATGCATTCAGATTTATATTCATCGTTAAGTCTAAAAAGTTCAGGACAAATATCTACACACATATTACATCCTATACAAGCTTCTTGATCCACTTTTACAACATTTTTCATAATATCACCCTTTTTTAAAATTTTAAACGCACTTAAACATTATATACATAATAATACTTATTATCAACAGTAATTATTACCGTACTACTTTATAAATGATTTAGGGGTGTTTTACAGATATTTTTTAAAGTGAGTTTCGGAAATATAAAACATTATTTGTAAAATAAAGATTATAATAAGGAATATTTTAACGAAAAAATCTCAAAATAATAATGTAATCAATGAAATATATCTTAAATTGCAAAATCAGTATTTTTATTGATTGATAAAACTCATTTAAAACGAGAAAGGAGAATAGTTAATGAAAGCAACAGGAATAGTAAGAAGAATAGACGAACTAGGACGAATTGTCATACCTAAGGAAATAAGAAGAACACTTAGAATCAGAGAAGGCGACCCTTTAGAAATTTATACAGATTCTTCAGGAGCGGTTATATTTAAAAAGTATTCTGTCATGGGAGAATTATCACAAATTTCCTCAGCTTATGCCGAAATACTCTGCAGAACTCTTGAATTACCCGTTTTAA
>CAKUZC010000057.1 GCA_934718145.1 uncultured Eubacteriales bacterium
GAACGAAAGTATTTCAAAAAAGACAAAAGCAAACCTTTAAACAATTTTTCCGAATTTTTTAGAACTTCAACTTTTTTTAAATCTTCTCCTCTATTACAAAAATTGGAGGGGTAAAATTCACGGATATAAATTTTAGATTTTTTTGAAATATCATATCCTATATAGCTTAAACCTTCTCCATCAATTTCAAGACCTTTTCCAAACAAATATCTTTCCGCTAACACAGTGCCTTTAGGTATAAATGGAGACGATTGAGAACCGTCATTGGGGTTTCCGCAAAAAGGACATATATCCTGATTTATGTCAAGTTTTTCCATACAATTCATGCACAAATTTTCCATACAATTCAAACCTCCAAAAATCAAGTATTTAAAAAATCATAATATAAATTATTAATAGTATTCTTAATTTTATTTTCACTTTTTACATAATATTTGTCAATATCAAAATTATTTTTATCAGTAAATTTAACTGATATCCAACTATTTTCATAACAGTTTAAAAGTTTTAAAACAGGATTTAACTGAAATTTCAGAATACTTTCCACTCTTTCGTCTTTTGAACCTTGAGTGGTAATAATTAAAGATTTTTTTGATTTTTTTAAAAATGGATTGATTTTAAGAAAAAATTTTGAATTATAGTACCGTTGCATGCGGTCAATTACAGATTTAAGAGGAGACGGCAAAGACGAATTATAAATCGGAAATGCAACAATTAAAATATCACATTTTTCCAGCAAATCGTATATTTCATCCATGTCACTAAACATGCACTTCTGATTTGTTTTGCAAAAAGAACAATCTATACAAGGTAAAACATTTTCTTCAAATGCGTTTTTTATTGAAATTTTTGTATCAGGAAGCATTTTTAATATGTGTTCTAATAGTTTTAACGTATAACCGTTTTTATGAGGAGAACCCACCAGTACTAAAGTCTCAAAAAGCTTTTGAGTCATTGCATGATCATCTCTGAATCAGTCAATAATTCTTTTCGGGTTTCATCTCGGTAAAGATATATACTTTGAATTATACCCACACCTAAATAAAGGCAAGCCGCTGAAGAACCTCCAACGCTAAAAAATGGCAATGTTACACCCATAACAGGAAGCAAACTTAAACACATTCCTAAGTTAAAAATAGTCTGAGATGCAACCAAACCTATAAAACCAAAACAAATTAAAGAACCGTTTAAATCATTGGACTTTCTAGCTATATGACCTACTTCTACTATCAAAGCCAAAAGCAAAAGCAAAATAAGAATGCAACCAACAAATCCAAGTTCTTCTCCAGCTACCGAAAATATAAAATCACTTTCCTGAATGGGTACTACATTATTTGCAACTCTCGGTCCCTGAAAAAGCCCGGTTCCGAACAATCCTCCTGAACCTATTGAAAGCTTTCCCTGAATTTGTTGATATCCCATATTTAAAGGGTCAGCTTCGGGATTCATTTGACTGAGAATTCTCTGTTTTTGATAATCCGCCAATATAAAGTTCCATGCAACCGGCATCATGAGTGAAGCTAAAGTAGCTGAGAATAAAAAATATCTGAGCTTTATTCCTGTCATAAAAGCTTGAGTAACAGCTATGCATAAAAATATAATTGCAGCTCCGTCATCTCCTTGAAGATGAGTGAGAACTACCGGCACCATAGCGTGGCACGCCAGTAACAAAAGACTTTTTATATCATCTGTTTTATTATTTTTCTTTAAAAATGTAAGGTGTTTTGAAAATGTTATTATAAACCCTATTTTTACAAGTTCAGAAGGTTGAAATGTTATCGAACCGGGCAATTTTATCCATGCTTTGGCATTGACTCCAGAAGAACCCTCAATTGCGATTCCGGCAAACAATGTATAAATTATGAGAAGTATGCATCCTATTCCTATCCAAACAGAAGCTTTGGAAACTATTCTATAATTAATTAACTGAAGAAAAAAAGCACCGATAAGTCCAATACAAATTGATATCGATTGAACAGTAAAGTAATTAAACCCTTCTCTAGACACACTTCCCACCAATAACAAACTGTAAACAGACAATGCAAGTGTTATGCAAACTAAAAATTTATCACTATACTTTACGCAATTTTTTAAAAGTTCAAGCATATAACCGTTTCACCTGCCTTTTTAATGTATCAGCTTAGATTGTATGATTTATTTATAAAAAATGTAATGAAAAATATTACTGAAGAAATAAGAACTATCGTAGCTCCAGCAGAAGTCCCCATATAATATGAAAGAATCAATCCGCTTATGCCTGAAAACGTTGAAAATAGAACAGAGACAACATGGTATGATTTCATGTTTTTTACAATATTTCTCGCAGAAGCTGCAGGAAGAACTAGAAGAGAATTGATAATAAGCATACCTACCCATTTAAGAGATATTGTTACTATTAAGGCAATAAGTATCATGAATATATTTTTATAAAATTTTACATTTATCTGTTTACTCTTTGCCATATCTGTGTTTAAGCTCGACAACATAAGCTTATTGAAAGACAAAAACCAAATTAAAACAGTAATTAAAAGGACAAAAGCAAGAAGAATTATTTCATTTTTCGTTACGGAAAGAATGTCACCTATTAAATATCCGGAATATCTTGAAAATCCTCCCCTAAGAGAAAGTATTACAATGCCCAATGCAATCCCGGCAGAAGAAAATACGCCTATTATTGTATCTGAAGATGACACTCCGGAATCTATTATACTCGATATTCCCAAAGCAAAAAGTAATGCAAATCCCATCATTGAAACTGCGTAATTACCTACTCCAAGCATTACACCTATAGCAATTCCGGTTAATGCACAGTGACCAAGAGCATCCGAAAAGAAAGACATTTTATTATTAACTATCATTGTCCCGACTAATCCAAAAAGCGGTGCAATGAGAATTATTGCCAAAAAAGCATTTTTCATAAAAGTAAATTCTATCCAAGAAAAAGGAAGCAATTGTTCCATGGCAGAGTATATTATTTCCATATTTCTTCACCTCCGCCTATATCCAAACCGAATGTCTCTCTTACTTTTCGACTTTTAGGTAATTCAGACGCTCTTCCAGTTTCTGTCACAGTATGATTTATAAGAGCGTAGGAAGTTGCGTACTTTACAACATGTCCCAAATCGTGAGAAACCAGTATTACAGGCATATGAAACTCTTTTCTCATTGAATTTATAATACTGTAAAATATACTGATTCCTTTTCTGTCTACCGCAGAAACCGGTTCGTCAAGTAAAAGTATGTCCGGTCTGGGCTCGAGAGCAAAAGCTAAAAGCACTCTTTGAAGTTCTCCACCAGAAAGTTTTCCAATAGGTTTTTCAATATGATTTTCCGCTCCTACTCTTTTAAGCGTGTTATAAGCTTTTTCACGACATTTTTTACCATGTCCAAGCCATACAGGTACGGAAGAATAATTTGCACATATAAAATCTATGACGGTAATAGGAGTATTTCTGTCAAAACTCAGCCTTTGAGGAACATACCCTATTTTCGGAGAAGAAATATAATCACCTTTTGAATTAAAAAACTCTATCGTTCCGCTGTAATCGACACTATTTAATATAGCTTTTAAAAGAGTTGTTTTTCCTGCTCCATTTCGACCTATTAAAGCCAAAGTTTCACCGTGATTTGCAGAGAAAGTCACGTTACTTAAAATTATATTTCCTCCACGTTTTACCTGCAAATCTTTAATTTTTATACTACAATGACATTCTTTCATATTTTTAAATCCTTTTTTATTAATTAAGAGCAGATTTAAGTGTTTCAAGATTTTTTTTCATGGTCTCTATGTAAGAATCTTTAGAACCGTTTCCAGTAACCGCCGGGTCTAAAGTGTAAATTTTAGCTCCGGTTTCCTTAGAAACAACTTCAGCTGAACTGCTTGAATACTGCGGTTCAACAAATAAAACACAATTACCGACCTTTTTTATGCTCTCCACAGTTTCGCTAAGTTCTTTTGCCGAGGGTTCATTTTCGGGGTCATGATTTATTACCGAAACGATATTAAGGTTAAATTCGTTCGCAAAATACGGAAAAGCTTCATGAAAAGTTACAATATTTTTATTTTTTACATTGTCAAGTTCATCGTGCATTTGTATTTTTAAAGTTTCTAATTTATCTATGTATTTTTTTGCGTTGATGTCATACTTCTCTTTATTGACCGGATTTGCCTTTCCAAGGCCATCAGAAATATTCTCAACTTGTTTTATATAATTTTCAACCGAAACCCATATATGAGGATTGTAATCGTGATGGTGATGCTCATCCTCGCAATCATCATCCTTTATAAGCGGCACACCTATCGAAGAATCTATTATATTGACTTTCGGAAGTTCTTTTACGACTTTTTCCAAAAAAGATTCCATTCCCGCTCCATTTATTATAAAAGCAGAAGAACGTTCTATACGCTTTAAATCCTCTGATTCCAATTGAAAATCGTGCAAACAACCGCTATGGTGTTCGGACATATTTAAAACTTCTACACCATCTATTCCATCTACTAGATTTAATGCAATTACGTACATCGGATAGCAAGAAGTCACAAATTTAACAGATTCACTGTCTGTTTTATTGCATCCACAAAAAGAAAAACATATAAGAAATGAAAGTAAAATATTTAAAAATTTCTTCAACTCAATTTACTCCTAATAAATTATTTATAAAATAAAGGTTATTAATTTTTACAGTTACATATCTAAATAAAAATTTTAATATAATTCCCTCCTCAAACTGTCATGAAAAACGATTATACACAAAAATTAATATTTTTAAAAGACTTTATTCAACAGTCACGCTCTCTCTAAGTTTTTCAAACTTCTTTTCGCCTATTCCTTTTATATTCATTAACTCCTCTATTGAAGAAAATCCTCCGTTATTTTCACGATATTCAATTATTTTCTTGGCCATCGCAGGTCCGACACCGTTTAAATTTTCTATGAGTTCTTCTTCGGAAGCTGTATTAATATTTATCAAGCCGCTCTTGGAAGGCTTAGGAGTATCATCTTTTTTGTGTTTGTCGGCTATTATATCTCCCGAATTTTTAACGAGAGAAGGCATTTGAGGTGTAAAAAATGCATTGTATCCTATCAGAAGAGCTGCCATAAATAAACCTAAACTCATCAATATTTTTTCATTTTTGTTTTCAAGAAGTTTTTCCATAGCACTACCTTAATTTGTTTTTATGTGATTATACCAAATTTCATTAATATAATCAAAATGCCATAAAATTTAAATTTTTAAATTAATTGTATAAAATTACTTGATATTTTTAACAAATTGTATATAATAGACATTATAGCTATTGCTATTAAAATTAATTTAGAAAGAAGGAGATTTTTATGCCAGATTCAAAAGAATTAAGTAAGCTTATGGATGACATTAAGACAACACTATCTAAAAAATTTAAAAAAGCTTACGAAGAAGAAAGAACAACCGATGATGAACCCATCGATGAAAAAATTAATGCTAAAGACAAATCTGAAAAAATGACGAAATGCCTACCTGTTAGTACAAAAGAAACAACCGAGCAACAAGTTTTACTTAAAAACTTAACTGATGCATTTGATAAAGTAATAGAAGAAATGAAGGATAAATTTGAAAAACTTGGAATTAAAGATAACGCTATCACCAATTATAAAAAAAGTGTAAAATCAGATATCGAAAAAGAGGTCAAAAAAAATTCCAAAGATAAAAATAAGACTATAGGAGGTTGTACGAAAAGTTTAATTGATAACGTTGAAAGAGCGTGTAAAATAGAAAAAATAAATCATCCGGAAGTAACTGAAGACAAAGATAAATCCGAAAGTAGCTGGGGTGAAAATTAAAACTTTATATGGTGTAATGGTAAAACGTTAAATTAATCTCTGTCCAATCATATTTTTGGATAGGGACTTTTTATTTAATTAATCAAGTATAATTTATAACATGTTTTATGTTATGTTTATTAACCGCACTATTAACATAACTATTGTATAAAAACACCGACCATACAGCCGGTGTTTACTTTGCTTTATCTTAAATCAAAAAATAATCATCCTTGAAATTACTAAATTTCTTAGTCCGCAATGTCTGCACTCAACACATCCTTATTCATAAATCCCATCCAATTTCTCAATGCAGTTACAGCTTCACTTGATTTATCTGAAATACCACTAAGTTTTTTCTTAAAATGACTTGGGCTAAAAACTTCTGAACTTAATCCTAAAGTAGCTTTTAAATTACGTCTACTTTCCCTATTTTCAAAATTAAAGTCTTCCATTATTTGATTAAACCGTCTCACTTCAAATTCTTTTTTAGTTTTGTCTATATAATCTTCAGTATTAAAAAAGTTTTTTAAATTACCTTTAACCTTTTGCCACCAAGTTTTCAAATTTCCTTCTTTATTTACAACACTATCTAACATTTTAAGTTTATTGTTAAAAGCCTTCCCAAACCCAACAGAATAGTTACCACTTGCAAAACTAAATCTACCATCATCTGATGAACATTCCTCACGAATCTTTTTGAAAATTTCGTCAAAAGATTTTTCAGTAAATATCTCTGATACTTTACTATAAAGCTTTCCTAAAGTATTTACACAATTTTCTGCCACCTTATTACGTTCAGCTTTCTGTTCCGGACTGTAATTTTTTAACCCCATAATTCTCACTCCTATTCTATAATATTTATATTTGTATTTTTAAATACAATAACATTATATATATATATATGATGTCAAGTACTTTTTATAAAAATAATATAAAATATTGTATCATTCTTAGTTCTAAAGAATTTTTAGTTGTTATTTATACCCATATTATTGGTTATCTTTAGTCTTGTTTCGGTTCATTTTATGTGATAATTAGAGACTATTTTGTTTTGGTATTAACATGTTATTTGTATAATTTCAGTCTACAATGTTTGATTTTGTATTTATTTTTTACATGCAAAAAAACCACCCTTTGAGGATGGTTTAATTTGGTGAGCCATCGGGGACTCGAACCCCGGACAACCGGATTAAAAGTCAGGTGCTCTACCAACTGAGCTAATGGCTCG
>CAKUZC010000058.1 GCA_934718145.1 uncultured Eubacteriales bacterium
CAAAAATATACATGAAATCAAATAAATAACCAAAAGCATTAACGAAAAATTATACTCTGACGTTACCAAAATCCACATTCCAATACAAAAAAGAGGTACTAAAAATATAAACGATACTATATTTGAAACTCTGAGTGCAATTAAGGAATCTATTTTTTTATTTAGTAAACTTAAAAGTATACATCCTCCGTCAAGAGTGGATATAGGTAATAAATTGAGAATACCTATACATAAATTTTGTAAATATATTGTATTAAAAATATTAAAATCACAACACATATTACACATGATTTTAAAAATAACGGCGATAAAGAAATTCATTACTGAACCGCTGAAAAGAATTATAATTTTATCTGTAAGGTTACCACAGTTCAAAAAAATATCGGCATTAACACATCCCAGTTTTATACTATCAATGTTACATTTTTTAGCTTTAACAGCAATTATATGACCTACTTCATGCATTAATGATGAAATAATTCCCACTAAAACGAATCCTGATTTATCCATAAAAATCATAAAAGTCAAAACTGAAAAAAAATAAAAATCAAAACTAACTTTGCAACCTAATATCTTAAATTCTATCTCTCACCCTCCGATTCAATGCTTTTTAAATCATTAAATATCTGATGAGCAGCTTTTTTACCTGCACCCATAGCAAGTATAACAGTAGCCGCTCCGGTAACTGCATCTCCTCCGGCATAAACAAATTTTTTAGAAGTCCTTAAAGTTTGCGAGTCAACGACTATCCTTCCGGAAGAGTCGAAATTCAAACTACTTTCTGAATTTTTTATAATGGCATTTGGAGAATTTCCCACTGCTATAACAGCAGTATCCGCAGGTACAAAAAATTCACTCCCGGGAATCGGTGATACTGACCTTCTACCAGAAAAATCTTCATCCCCCGTGCTCATTTTTATACATTCAACTTCAGTTAATTTTCCGTTTTGACCTAAAAATTTAGTAGGATTACTCAAAAATAAAAATTCTATGCCTTCTTCTTTTGCATGGTTAATTTCAGCTTTACGGGCAGGCATTTCAGATTCTGTACGTCTATACAAAACAGTAACATTTTCGACTCCTAACCTTTTGGCAACTCTCGCTGCATCCATAGCTACATTTCCTCCGCCAACGACAACAAGCTTTTTTGGAAAGATAATGGGCGTATCATATTTTTCTTTTTCTGCATGCATAAGATTTACTCTTGTCAAAAACTCATTTGCTGAGTAAACTCCAGAAAGGCCTTCTCCGGGAATATTCATAAATCTTGGCAAACCTGCTCCGGAAGCAATATACACCGCACTATATCCCATATCAAAAAGAGAATCAATTGAAAAGGATTTCCCGACAACAGCATTGGTGACTATATTTACACCTTTATTTTTAAGTACTTCCAATTCCTTTATAAGAACTTTTCTTGGAAGTCTAAATTCAGGTATACCGTAGGACAAAACACCACCGGGAGTATGAAGAGCTTCAAAAACAGTAGCCTCCAGACCAAGTTCGGTAAGTTCAGAAGCACATGTCAAACCGGAAGGTCCAGAACCCACTATTGCAATTTTATGCTTTTTGTTTCCAGAAATATCCTCAGTTTTTTTATTTTGTATTTCTTTATTATCATTAGAATTTAAAATCTTATCAGCAACGTAGCGTTCTAAATTCCCTATAGCCACAGAATCACCAGATTTGCCGCGAATACAATGAGCTTCACATTGCTTTTCTTGAGGACATACCCTACCACATATCGCGGGGAAAATATTGTCTTTCAAAATAGTTTTGTACGCAGAATCTGTATCTCCATTCTTTATAAACTCAATAAATTTAGGTATCTCAATTCCTACCGGACAACCTTTGACGCAAGGAGAATTTTTACAATTAAGACATCTACTGGCTTCAAGTAAAGCTGAATTATCGTTAAAACCCAATTCAACTTCGTTAAAATTAGTAATTCTTATTTGTGCAGGCAAAACCGGCATAGTTTCTTTAATCTTACTTTTATTGAACATAACTATACCCCTTTGAATAAATTACAGTATTTTTCATAAGACTTTTTTTCTTGATTTACAAAAGAATTATTTCTTATAGTTGCTTCTTGAAAATCAACTTCATGACCGTCAAAATCCGGACCATCCACACATGCAAATTTAACTTTACCGCCTACTGTTAAACGACAACCTCCACACATACCTGTTCCGTCAATCATTATGGAATTCATGCTGACAATAGTTTTTATGCTATACTTTTTCGTTATTTCACATACTGCTTTCATCATAGGAATCGGTCCTATCGATATAACTAAATCGTAATCGCAACATTTTTCTAGTTCTTTAATAAGCGCATCAGTTACAAATCCTTTCTTTCCATTTGAACCATCATCCGTAACTATTTCAATTTCGTCTGCAATTTTTTTCATTTCGTTTTCAAGTATTATTAAATCTTTATTTCTAAATCCTAAAATTGCCATTGTTTTTGTTCCGTTTGATTTAAGCTCCTTTGCTAAAGGATATGCAATTGCGCTCCCTACTCCTCCTGAAACAACTATAGCCTTCTTGAATCCTTTAATTTCTGACTTATTGCCAAGAGGTCCTACAACATCGAGCAAATATTCTCCTTCTTGCTTTCTATCAAGCTTAAGAGTCGTAGTTCCAACTTTCTGATAAATTATTTCGACTGTTCCATTTTCTCTGTCATAATCAAAAATAGTAAGAGGGATTCTTTCTCCGAATTCATCTATTCTTAGAATTAAAAACTGTCCAGCTTGTGCGTTTTTTGCCACTAACGGTGCGTACAATTTCATGTAAGAAACACTTTTATTTAAGAACTTTTTCTTTAATATTTTAAACATAGTATATTTCACCAACCCTATAGAAATAATATCAAAAATCAACCGCATTTACTATATAAAATAATTTGAACTCTTTAATCGTTTTAACTTAAAATATTAAAAAACATCGTGATAAACACGGTGCTTTTCTTTTTTTACTAAATTTTGTAATAATATATCTTTTATCAAAAAAGCTTTGAAGCACAGCGAGGAATAGGATAATTTCCCGCTCCACGCCATCCACTTTTTCTGCTGTAAAATCCACGAAAAAATATGTCCAATTCTTCAAAACGTCTTTTTATAAGTCCTTTACAACATTTTTTATTTGTATGATGATACTGAGAAAACTCCGATATAAATTTATTTTTATTTATATTACTAAGACTCTTTTCTCCTGATTTTTCAGAATATACTTTTAAATAATCCGCACAACAATATCCCACTCCTCCATTATGCAACTTTATTCTATACCAATTTCTGTGTTCCCGGTGTCCTGAAACTAAATCAACTTTGGAATTGTTTGCAAGAGCATATAATCTATTAGATGAAGTATTTGGAGCAGATCTAACCCATATTCCATTTTTAGAATTAACAATTGCACGTAAATTATTGGCTGAATTTCCTCCACAATTAGTCAAAATACGACTTAACTCGCTGCCATTATTCATCCACGCACATCCCAAATTATATGAAAAGCTTACCAAAGCATCAAACTGGTGCTGATTGCATTTGATTTTATGCTTTTTCAAAAACCTATTAACAGCTCCTGTATAAGCGCCTTGATTTAAAGTTTTTGAGAATAATGCTATACCTTCCTCACGGGTCAAATTATTGTAAAAAGGTTCAAATGGATAAACTCTTTTTCCACATCCTATAGTGAGTATTCCTGCACAATCTTTATAAACTTTATTGACAAATCCTTCACACGAGATTATAAAATCAGAAGCTTTAGGACTTGCTCTTTTTTCAGAAAATGTAGACTCTGATTTTTTGTAATTATTTGATATATATATATCACATCGAGCCTCTGAACAGCTCTTCCAAGTACCTTTTATTTTTCCAAAAGCTTCTATTTTACAATCACCGCACTTTGGAATCTTCACTGATTGACTCCAAACACAACAATCTTTTTCATTCTTTTTTTTACTGCATTGATATGTATTTTTATAACCCGGAGCATGTACATCAAATCTTACTGATTCCACATTTTTCGCGGCATAAGCTTTTATTTCGAAAGATTCATTTGTAGTAGAAATATTAGAAGAAGTAATTACATTTTTAAATGGTTCATTTTCACATACATTTAGCAAACATGTAGATTTTTTACCATTTCTTTTATCCGTAGCAGTAATTTTTGTCTTTCCCAAAGACTTTGCATGAACTATCCCCCATGAATCTACTGTAGCAACTCGCGTATTTTCTGAACTCCAATATAAATTTCGATTTGGGCTCGATGTATGATTCATAAGAACATCTTTTCCCATAGGCAAAGTGTAAGAATTTTTAGAAATTATACCGGATGCAGAGCAAATATTTATATCTAAAGATAAAATACTTGTTCCAATCAAAATTAAAAAAATTTTTTTCAATTTATTTTTAAACATAAAATGCGACACCTTTAGTTGAATCCTCCCTTTTTTCGACAATGTAAGGACAAAATTAATCGCTAGAACAAAATAACTTAATATTTAATCTAAATTTTTTTCCAAAAAAGCTAATTTTACACAAACGCAAAAAAGCTGAATTGCACATTCTAATTCATTTAAACTAGGAAATGTAGGCGCCAAACGAATATTTGAGTCCTCCGGGTCTTTACCATAGGGAAAAGATGCACCTGCATCAGTTAAATTAACACCGGCTTCCTTACAAAGTTGTACAGTTCGTTTAGCACATCCTGAAACAGTATTTACGCTTATGAAATATCCTCCTTGCGGAATATTCCACGTAAGTATGGGGTTTTTTCCAAATTCTAAATTCAGGCAATTCAATATAGTATCAAATTTGGGTTTTAAAATTTCTCGGTGTTTTTTCATATGATTAAAAAAAGTAACCTTATCTTTTAAAAATTTAACATGCCTGAGTTGGTTTATCTTATCGAATCCAACTGTTTTTACAGAATACATTTTTTTGAAATTTTCCAAATTTCTCCCCATACATGCCATGAAAGCTATCCCTGAACCGGGAAAAGTTATTTTGGATGTGGAATAAAATAATATAGGCATTTCTTGTTTGTTGAGTTTTACACATTCTTCGACTATATCAAGCAAAGGAACGGTGTTTGGAGTTAAATCATGAGCAAAATAAGCATTATCCCAAAATATTTTAAAATCTGGAGCAACAGGTTTTAAATTTGCAAACCTTTTCACGACCTCATCCGAATATGTAATTCCGCCGGGGTTTGAATATTTCGGAACACACCATATTCCCTTAATTGAAGCGTCTTTGTTTACGATCTGTTCTATCATATCCATATCCGGTCCATCTGAGTTCATCGGGATCATTACAAGTTCCATACCAAAATATTCAGTTATTCTAAAATGCCTGTCATAACCCGGAGAAGGACACAAAAATTTTATCTTTTTTTGCTTACACCAAGGTTCGCACCCACAAGAACCGTGAATCATAAAAAATGAAATAGCATCAAACATCATATTTAAACTAGAATTACCGCCAACTATAAAATAATCTTTGTTTACACCCGTAACCTCAGAAATAAGATCTTTTATCTCTTCTAAACCATCACAAGCTCCATAATTTCTAACATCTATTCCACCACGTACAACAAAATCGGATTTACTGTTTACAGCATCTAAAAGACCTAAAGACAAATCTAATTGAGAAATTCCGGGCTTCCCACGAGACATGTCAAGTTTTATATTTTTTCTTTTAAAATCCTCATAAACTTCTAGTAATTTACTATACTCTTCTAAAATCTCGCTCTTATTAAGCAATAAAAAATTTTTCACCAATTATAACCACCTTTCGTATAATGATAGCAGCAAGCATACTTAATTTCAACCATGTCAAATTAAAGGAGAATTTCCCGATGATATCACAAAAATTCGGAATAATCGGCGGAGATATGAGACAATACTACTTAGCTGAAAGTTTAAAAAAAGACGGACATAAAATTCAAATAACAGGATTTGAAAATTATAAAATAAAAACGGATTTTATAGACAATTGTACTCTATCTGACATCTCAGAAAATTCAGATTACATAATTCTTCCGCTCCCTATATCTCGTGACGGAATAAATTTGATTTCACCCTTTTCAGAAAAAAAATTAAATCTTGATTTTATAAAAAATCTCGAAAATAAAAAAATATTTGGAGGTTCAATTCCAGATACAATAAATTTAAAAATATCCACAAACTCGAAAATTTACGATTTTTATCGTGAGGATTTAATGATTTTAAACGCTGTTCCTACGGCTGAAGGCGCAGTAATTGAAGCTTTCAAAAATTTAGATAAAACGATAAGTTCCAGCAACTGCTTAGTAGCCGGTTATGGAAGAATAGGGAAAGTTTTATGTAATTTACTAAAAAATATGGGAGCTAAAGTCACAGCTACAATGAGGTCAAGTAAAGATTTTGCTTGGGCCAAAGTTCAAAATATAAAATCAACGACCTTTGAAAATTCAATTGCAAAATATGATGTAATTTTCAATACAATTCCAACAACAGTTTTCGATTATAACTATCTTACAAAAATCCCTAAAAGCACAATCATAATAGATTTGGCCTCAAAGCCGGGTGGAGTAGATAAAGTTTCCGCAGAAAAACTTGGAATAAAGGTAATCCATGCTTTGGGTTTACCCGGAAAATACTTTCCTAAAACTGCAGGAGAAATTATAAAAACTGTTATTTATAAAATAATTGAGGAGGAAAATTTATGAAAAAGTCAACAATAGGATTTGTGATGTGCGGTTCCTTTTGCACTCTTTCCAGTTCGATAGATCAAATGGAAAAACTTTCAAAAACTTATAATATAATTCCGATAATGTCGTATAACGTTTATAATATGGATACAAAATTTGGAAAAGCCAGTGATTTCATAAAGAGAGTTGAAGAAATTTCAGGCAAAAAAATCATTAAAACTATTCAGGAAGCAGAACCCATAGGTCCTAAAAAACTGGCAGATTTGGTGCTTGTAGCTCCATGTTCAGGAAAT
>CAKUZC010000059.1 GCA_934718145.1 uncultured Eubacteriales bacterium
CTCTTCACTAAAAATACATCCGCAGTATTTTTGCATGTAAAAATTCATTTCTCGAGCCTCATTCTGGCCTTCAGAAAAATACGGACGAAAATCGCGATAAAAAAATCCAATCCCATACTTTTTTTCAAGTTCATAACCGATTTTTTTTATTAACTCGTGGTTTTGATAAGGACTTATCAATAAAGTTGTCGAAAACGCTTTATATCCTTTTTCTAAAGCACATTTTACAGTTTCGGAAAGCCGTTTTCTGTAACAATTTTCACATCTTTCTCTTCCAAAGTGAGGATAAATTTCTGAAATAAATTCTCTTAAACCATACTCATCATGGTTAATATATTCAATTTTATTGTTTTGGACATATGTAAGTAAAGTCTTTTTACGATTCTCATATTCCTTAAAAGGATGAATATTGGGATTATACCAAAATACTACAGGAATAATGTTATCTTCTTTTAACTTTTCAATACATTTTATAGAACAAGGAGCACAACAAGTATGTAAAAGAATCTTTTTAAAATTGCTCATTAACTATGCCTTTTTATAATCTTGTTTTTCTTTTTGTGTCCAAGAAAAAATTCCCCTGATAGCTAAGAGAAAGTAAACAAAAAACAGAGCACTTTGAGCATATTCTCCTATTACAAAAAATCTTATAGTCATATATAAATTAGATACTAACCAAAAAGCAAATCCCCACTTATTTCTTTCTGCGTTCATCAATGTACCCGCCAAACCAATCGCAGACATTATCCACGACAGAATGGTCCAAACAGATTCCTGATTAGATATGCTCCTTACAAATTCAGCAAATGATTCCATAGTTTTTCAATTCCTCTTCCTTTTCTAAAATACATTGCAGTACTTTATTTTTATTCTTCTTAATATTATAATATATTTTAAAGAATTTTGTAAAATAAATTTATTGAATATAATTCGGAGAAAATTTATGATTGCACCACTAGCGGAAAGATTAAGACCCCAAAAATTGGATGAATTAGTAGGTCAAAAACATATTTTTGGAGACTCATTTGAAAAATTATTAAAATCGTCAAATATTCCTAATATGATTTTTTACGGACCTCCCGGTACTGGGAAAACAACTGCTGCTCAAATAATTTCAAAGCAATCAGATAAACGATTTTATAAAATAAATGCAACATCCTCTTCCCTTTCTGACATTAAAAATGTAATTTTACAAATAAATCCGCTAACAGCTCCCAATGGTATCCTTTTATACATAGATGAAATACAATATTTTAATAAAAAGCAACAACAAGCACTGCTTGAATTCATGGAAAATGGAAAAATTACGCTTATAGCTTCAACTACGGAAAATCCATATTTTTATATATTTCCCGCTGTTTTAAGCCGTTCACAGGTTTTTGAATTTAAACGAGCATCTATAAACGAAATAAATAAAGCATTGATTAGAGCTGTAAAGTTTTTGGAAAAAGAACAAAATACAGTTATTAAAATATCAGATAAAACAATTGAAAGAATCTCATCACTTTCAAAGGGTGATGTCCGTCGTGCAATAAATGCATTAGAAATTTGTTTTTTATCTTGTGAATGTAAAGACAATGTAAAAAATTTTGATAATTTAGATATTTTAGAAAAATTGGAAGAAAATTCTTTTACCGGATATAACAAAACCGGAGACGATCATTATGATTTACTTTCTGCCTTTCAAAAATCAAGAAGAGGTTCTGACCCTGATGCTTCAATATATTATCTTGCTAAACTTTTGGAAACAGGAGAATTACACAGTATCTGCAGAAGACTTTTAATTTGTGTATGTGAAGATGTAGGACTGGCTTATCCGAATATTATTCCCACTATAAAATCTTTAACCGATATAGCGCTTCAAGTAGGCCTTCCGGAAGCACGAATTCCTCTCGCTGATGCAGTGATAATAGCAGCACTGTCTCCCAAATCAAATTCAGCTTACAAAGCTATAAATTCAGCGATTCAAGATATAAAAAGCGGAAAAAATTATGATATTCCGAGACACTTAAAAAATGCGCACTGTGACAGCACACTCAAAAGTAAAATTAACTTGAAGAATTATCTTTACCCTCACGATTATAAAAATCATTGGATAAATCAACAATATCTACCTGATGAAATTAAAAATAAGAAGTATTACCATTCCCAAAACAATAAGAATGAATCCGCTTTTAAACAGTACTGGGAAAAAACAACAAAAAATGAATTTTAAAACAAAAAATGCAATTATCCCAACTGCTGAAAATATGCAAAGTATGAGTAATAAAATCAAAAAAATCAAGAAAAATCTTAAACATCCCATATGCTTGAATAATATTCCTGTAAACTATGCTTTTTCATTGAAAAGGGTTTAAAAGGATTGTTCTTTCCGACTGTAAGTTTTGCGCCTACGTGTCTATAGCCTAAAAAAGCAAAAGGAACTTTGGGAACTATATCGTTTTTATTTTCTACCCTAAGAGTTTTGAAAAGTCTCAAATTATACGATTTTTTAAAAGCATTATTTCCCACTCTAGGGCAACCAAAAACTACAACTTCATAACTTTTATCGGGAAAATTATATTCAAGGTCTACAGCACATAAAATAGCCAATGCTGCTCCGTAGGAATGACCCGTGACATAGACCTTTCTTATCTTATCAGTTATAATTTTATGAATTTTTCCTCTGACATTTTTAGATTTATATGTACTTATAAAACCTGAATGTACTCTGATTTTAGAAGAATAATTGTTGTAAGGGACAACAGTTTTCCAAAATTTAGAATCCACTTTCCAATCTTTTAAAGAATCAGAACCACGAAAAGCAATAATTAATGTATCTTTCACAATTCTTACAAAACATTGAACATCTGTTTTTTTATCATTTATAAATATAATTTTTTCATCTTCTACGCAAGGTTGATGATTAACATAAGACATTCCACAATACTCAAGCATCTTAATTATAGTATTTTTATTCAATCGAAATTCACCTCGATTAAATATATGAAAGTGTATCAAAAATAATAAATTTAAAAAGGAGATTAAATTATGACAGATCTAGAACGTGCTCAATCTACAATTGAAATTTTGAAAGAACAATACCCAAATGCATCTTGTTCTCTAATATACAATACACCTCTTGAATTTTTAATATCTATACGTCTTTCTGCTCAATGCACTGATGCCAGAGTAAATTCAGTCACGCCATCATTGTTTTCTGAATTTAAAAATTTGGAAGAATTCTCAAATGCTGAACCTGAAAAAATAGAACCATACATATACCCATGTGGGTTTTATAAAATAAAATCTTGTGATATAGTAAACATGTGTAAAATAATAAAAAACGAATTCGGAGGAAAAATCCCTGATAACTTAACAGACCTTATTTCATTGCCGGGAATTGGTCGAAAAACAGCAAACCTCTTTTTAGGAGAAATATTTAATAAACCAGGCATAGTTGTGGATACCCATTTTATAAGAATTACAAAAAGGCTTGGGTTTCATTGCAGTAAAAATGCTTTAAAAATTGAAAAAATCATGGAAGACTTGATTCCACCACCGGAAATGCTTAAATTTTGTCACAGAATAATAGCTCATGGAAGAAAAGTCTGTACAGCTCGCAGTCCAAAATGCTCGGAATGTTGTCTAAAAAAAATATGTAACTATTATATTGACAACGCAAAAAATTAATGTTATAATACAATTATAAAACGATTAAACAGAAGGGCTGTGATTAAAATTTCTGGATGGGGTTCTATATTTCACCGCGTTTTGATAGACACGCTCTTAATATCTGCAGTAGGGTGTTTAGTATGTTTTACATTGAAGTTTCAGACATTTTCTCCTAGTATAAGTCAAGGAATTTTAAATATTACAGGCGATGACTATGGACAAAAAGAAATGGGCAAGGACTTATCTGATATTATAAAAAATGTCAAAAATACTACCCAAAAAGCTGATATGTGTTTGGAATCTGTTAATAACATTTTAGGTAGCAAAAAAGATCAAATAAAAATGAAAAACAATCTTTTGGAAATTACTAAAAATACAAATAAATGTTTGAGTTCCCTAAATAAAATTCTAGATAACAAGGAATGTGCTGTAAAGTTAGGAAAAAGTAAAGATATTGCGGGTTTAGTAAGTAAATTAAATACTTGTATGGACTCTATAAATACAACTATTGGTGAGAAGAGCAATCTTGCAAAAATAAGTAAAAATGTTGCAGAAATTACTTCTAATACTAATGAAGTTATAGGAGCATTTAATGAGGGAATGAAAAAATCCGGAGGAATAGGTCTTGTAAAAGGAGCTACTTTTGATTACTCTAAATCCAAAGTTAATGATTAAGATAAAACTAAGGAAGGTAAAAAATTATGGAATCAAAATTTAAAATAATTCTAAGTTCCGTTATTACTTTGTCGATTGCCGTGGCTACATCTTTTGTATTAACAAAATGCATGTTAAGAGGTGTTGAATCTAGAATTACCGATAATGTAAATAAAAATGTGATGAAGAAAAATAAATATGTAGAGGTAGAACTAAATTCAATAAAAAAAGATGTAGAAAAGCTTGGGGAAAAATTAGGAAAAATAAAAGATAAAGTTTTGAAAAAAGACGACGATAGTTTAAAAAATTTACTTGAAGCTCAATCCGAAGGAATGCAGAATGCGTTTTCTGTTTTGAATGAACAAGTGCAATGTCTAACCCGAGAAATTGAATCTAATAAAAAATCTGATACTGTTAAAACTCCCGATAAAGATGCTAATAGGGAATCTAAGGGAGATTCTGAAAAAAGTGCTAATAAAGATTCCAATGAAGACTCAGGTAATAATAAATCTGGTAAAAGTACTGGATTTTTAAGCTTTTTTGGCTTTTAAGTTTTTTTTAAAAAATAAAAATTTAACCGCTCGTAAACCGAGTGGTTTTTTAATTTAAAATAAAGTATAAAGAAAAAACACAATGATATTTAGTAGTCTTAACTATATGTATTTTGTATATCTTTCAGAATACAGTCCAAACACTTTTATTTGGTTAAATGTGATAACACATTTATCATACCAGAAGCATCTAGCCCATATCTCTTTAATTGAGATTCTACAGTAGCGTGAGGAACAAATTCACCATTTATAGCTTTTATTGAGTAATCACCCTTGTAATTTTTTAAAGCTAAACAAGATCCGAACTTCTCACCTATTCCTCCTGAAAGAATAGACTCTTCAAAAAATACTATACGCTTAAAATTCAAACTTTTTTCCACAGCAGACATATCAATAGGATAGACTACATTAAGCTTTAAAACACAGATAGATTCGAGTTCTTTGCTTGCAAAGTATGCATTGGAAAATATTCTTCCATATGAAACAATCAAAGTTTCTGAATTTATATCTCCGTAAAAATCGTAGTTATTCCCTGTATAATTGAACTCCAAGGGTTTATTAAGTTCTGAACCCCTGGGATATCTGATTGCTGCCAAATTTTGAGAAATAAATAATGCACTTCCCAACATAGGCTCCACTTCTTCCAAAAATGAAGGTGCATATATTGTAATATCAGGTATACTGCTTAAAAACGAGATATCAAATACTCCTTGATGTGTTTCGCCATCTTGCCCTACCAATCCTGCTCTGTCAATAGCAAAAACCATTTTGAATTTTTGTAACGATATATCATGAATTATTTCATCGTAAGCTCTTTGTAAAAAACTGGAATATACAGCAAAAACAGGTATAAGCCCTCCAGCTGCAAGTCCTCCAGAAAAAGTAACAGCATGTTCTTCAGCAATGCCCACATCAAAAAATCGTGATTTGAATCTATTTTTAAATTCTGTAAGCTCAGTTCCTATTGTCATGGCTGCAGTCAAAGCACAAATTCGAGGGTCATTTTCTGCAAATTTACATATAGCATCTCCGAAAGACGATGAAAATGTTTTTTTATGTTTTAATAAATCAATTCCCGTAACAGCATCAAAAGAGGAAACTCCGTGATAAATTTTTGGGTTTTTTTCTGCAAATCTGTAACCTTTTCCTTTATTTGTTATAACGTGTACAATTACTGGTTTATTTAAATTTTTTGCTATGTTCATTACTTTTTCTAGGTCATTAAAATTATGACCATCTACAGGGCCGTAGTAAGCAAACCCCATATCCTCAAATATACTATTTTTATAAACTAATTTTTTTACAGCCGATTTAGAACATTTCATCCAGTGTTTTAGCTTAATACCTATCGAATTTTTATTAAGAACTTTTTCGAGAACGTTTTTAACTTTAACGTACGATGGCCTTATACGTGCTGCAGAAAGGTATCGTGCAACAGCTCCGACATTTTTAGAAATAGACATTTTATTATCGTTTAAAACTATTATGAAATTTTTCTTAAATCTTCCCGCATTATTTAGTCCCTCATACGCAAGTCCACCGGTCAAAGCTCCGTCTCCTATAACAGCTACAACATGTCCCGGTTCATTTAATATCTTTTTTGATTCCGCCAATCCAAGTGCCGCAGAAATCGACGTACTACTATGACCCGCGATAAACGAATCATATGCACTCTCAAACCTATTAGTATAACCAGATATACCACCCTCTTGACGAATAGTATCTATCCTATCAAATCTTCCGGTAAGCATTTTATGGACATAACTTTGATGTCCTACATCCCATACTATTTTATCAAACGGGCTGTTAAAGACCTTATGTAAAGCTACAGTAAGCTCTACGACTCCCAAATTTGAAGATAAGTGGCCTCCATTATGAGCTATAGTTTCTATAAGTTTTTGACGTATTTCAGAGCATAATTCTTCAAAATTTCCAATTTTATCCAAATCGAGAGGTGAATTTATCTGATTTAACAGAGGATATTTATTATAAATCATAAGCTTTATAAAACTTCCTTTTAATAATATTAAAACATCCATTTTATTATATCATATTTTAATATCTTTTAACATACCCTCAAC
>CAKUZC010000060.1 GCA_934718145.1 uncultured Eubacteriales bacterium
AAAGTATGCAATGAAATCGAAAATGCATTTGGTATAAATTCAATGATAGTTGATGCAAATGATTTCGGAGTAGAAATATTGGGAAAATGCGATGAAATAAAAGGTGTTTCAGATGAGTTTTTATCTTCTATCATAAAAGATAATCCAGCCGGACAATCTGACGAGCTTACTCCATTAATACTTATAAAAAATGTTATTAAAAAGAATGCTAATTCAAATGTTTCTAAAGATTAGATATGCTATTGACAAACGTGTCAGTATGTTTTAGAATAGTTATACCGATTATAAGCGGATTTATTGTTGTGTTTAAGAGGAGGTTCCATAGAAATGGCGATAGTACCTAAAAGAAAACATTCAAAAGCGAGAAGAGACACCAGACGTTCAAATGTATGGAAGATAGAAGCTCCTGCTTTCAGCAAGTGCGGAAAATGCGGAGCATTAAAGGTATGTCATAGGGTGTGCAAGTCTTGCGGTTATTATAGGGACAGAGAAGTTATTAAAAAGGAAGCATAAGGATAATTTTAGTTCATTATGATAACGATTTAGTTAGAGGAGGAGAAATCCTTCTCTATTTTCTTAAAAAATATTTATTTTATATCAGGATGTGAAAAAATGGCTAAAGCTGTTGTTGCGCTGGTAGGAAGGCCAAATGTCGGTAAATCTACACTTTTTAATAAATTAATTGGAAAACGTGTTTCCATAGTGGATGACACTCCTGGAGTTACTCGTGATAGAGTTTACGGAGAGTGTGAGTGGAAAAATAGAAAAATTTTACTTATAGATACGGGTGGAATTGAAGAATTAAAACCCAATGACGTAATTTCAGAAGGAGTTCGTCACCAAGCAGAAATTGCTATGGATTTAGCTGATGTTATAATATTTGTAGTAGACGTTAAATCAGGTATGGTTTCTACAGATATGGATATAGCTCATAAGTTAAAGAAATCCGGAAAACCGGTCGTAGTATGTGCAAATAAATCGGATTCTGTAGGAAATGCAGATTATAATTTTTATGAATTTTATAATTTAGGACTCGGTGAACCTGTTCAGGTATCTTCTGTACACGGTCATGGTACCGGAGATTTACTTGATGAAGTATTTAAATTTTTACCGGATTCTGATGAGGAAAGTTCATTTGACAGTATATCAGTTGCTGTTATAGGTAAACCGAATGTTGGAAAATCGTCGCTTATAAATTATATTTCAGGATATGAGAGAAGTATTGTTTCTGATGTTGCAGGTACTACAAGAGATACCATTGACACACTAATTTCAAACAATTTCGGTAATTATAATTTTATTGATACTGCGGGATTAAGAAAACAAAGTAAAGTAAATGATAAAATAGAAAAATACAGTATAATAAGATCAAAATTAGCTGTTGAAAGAGCACAAGTTTGTGTTATTATGATAGATGCTACTGAAGGTGTAACAGAACAAGATACAAAAGTTGCAGGTCTTGCTCATGAAGCCGGAAAGGCCAGCATAATAATTGTTAATAAATGGGATTCTGTAGAAAAAGACGATAAAACTATGGATGAATATAAAAAGAAGATAAAACAGAAATTTTTGTTTATGTCTTATGCACCGGTTATTTTTATATCAGCTAAAACCGGTCAGAGAGTGAATGAAATTTTTGAATATATTAATCAGGTTTCAGAATATAATTCAATGCGTGTTTCTACAGGAACTCTAAATGATGTTTTAGCAAGAGCGATTGTTAAAACTCCTCTTCCGACTCATAAGGGAAAACGCTTAAAAATTTATTATATGACTCAAGTAAGTGTTCAGCCTCCTACATTTGTATTTTTTGTAAATAAAGCAGAATTGTTTCATTTTTCTTACCAACATTACATTGAAAACACTTTGCGCAGTACTTTTGGTTTTGTAGGTACTCCTATTCGATTTGTAATACGTGAAAAATCAGAGCAGAAATTTGAACCCAGGATTTGAATTAGTTAGAAAGGAAGGAAAAATTTATAATGTTTAAAGATGCTTTTTTATTTAAATGTTATTTAATTCCTTTTTTGATTGTTTCTTTAGTTGCCTATTTGATAGGGTGTGTAAACTCGTCTATTTTGGTAACGAAGCTATTTAAAGTACAAAAAGATATAAGGAATGTAGGTAGCGGTAACGCTGGTTTTACTAACGTTTTACGTACCATGGGAAAGAAAATGGCTGTTATTACTTTTTTAGGAGATTTTTTAAAGGGAGTAGCGGCAGTAGGTTTAGGACAATGGATTATGTCTTGTTTTTTTACCGGTAGCGATTATAAAGAGGTTTTTGTTTATTCTTCGTATGTATGTTGCCTTATGTGTGTTATAGGTCACATTTATCCCTGTTTTTTTGGCTTTAAAGGCGGAAAAGGAATTTTGACAACGTGGTCTGCGATGCTTTTAATAGATTGGCGAGTTTTCTTAACTCTCATAACTGTTTTTATAATAGTGGTTTTGATGAGCAAAATTGTTTCTTTAGCTTCTGTTGTCGCAGCAATTTCGTATCCAATATCCGTGTTTTTGTTTTCTTGCTTATCAGGACATAAATTTTCGTATGATTTTACAATTGAATTCTTATTTCCAACATTGGTTGCTTTATTAATTTCAGTGATAATACTTATTAAACATAAGAGTAACATTTTAAGACTTTTAAACGGAACTGAGAAAAGAATATCTGTATATAAATGAGGAGGATCTTTTATCATGCAATCGTATGTTATTCACTTTATACGTCATGGATTGACAGAAGCCAACGTTTCGGGTCGTTATGCAGGTGTTTGGAATATTCCGGTGTGTGAGGAAGGATTGCAAAGATTGCACAATCTTAAGCATTCTTATCAATATCCTAAGGTTTTAGAGTACTATAGCAGTCCTCTTCAACGGTGTATTCAAACATGCGGAATTATATATCCGGAAATAAAACCAGTAATTTTTGATGATTTAAAAGAATGTAATTTTGGAGACTGGGAAGGTAAAACCACGCAAGAGCTTGCCGGAAATGAGTTATATTTAAAATGGATGGATCGCGGGAATGATATTGTACCACCCAATGGGGAAAGTTGGAGTGCTTTTTATAAGAGAATAGGGTCTGCTTTTGAAAAGATAGTAGAATCTATGATGAGAAGGAAAGTTACATCTGCTTCTATTTTTACTCACGGTGGAGTAATAATGACTATCCTTGCTATGTACGGTATACCAAAAGCAGATTTTTATGAATGGATGGTTGATAACGGTTGCGGATATTCAGTTAGAATTACTCCCGGACTTTGGATGAGAGAAAAAGTAATGGAAGTTTATGAAAAAGTTCCGTTGGGAGCAAATGCAAGCATAAGTGGTGAATTTAAAAACTTAATTGATAATTTAAAAGAAAAACATTAATTTTTAAGGAAGTAATAATTATGGGAAGTTCAAAAAAACTAAGAAATATAGCAATAATTGCGCACGTTGATCACGGAAAAACAACACTCGTTGATCAAATGCTTAAACAGAGCGGAATCTTCAGAACAAATGAAAGCGTTGCAGAAAGGGTTATGGATTCTGGAGATTTGGAAAGAGAAAGAGGAATTACTATTCTTTCTAAAAACACAGCAGTAATGTATAAAGATGTAAAGATAAATATAGTTGATACCCCAGGTCATGCGGATTTTGGTGGAGAAGTTGAACGAATTTTAATGATGGTTGACGGAGTGGTATTGCTAGTAGACGCTTTTGAAGGATGTATGCCGCAAACAAGATTCGTTTTAAAAAAAGCTTTAAAGCTTGGCAAAAAACCTATTGTTGTAGTTAATAAAATAGATCGTCCGGGTTCAAGGCCTAAAGAAGTTGTTGATGAAGTTCTTGATTTATTTATAGAACTTGGAGCAGATGAAAATCAAATAGAATTTCCGGTGGTTTATGCTTCAGGAAGAAACGGATATGCTTTTGTCAATGAAAATGATCCAAAAGAAAATTTGATGCCTCTTTTTGAAACAATTATAAAAGAAGTTCCGGCGCCGCAAGGAGAAGAAAATGGTCCCTTACAAATTCTTATTTCTAATATCGACTATGATGATTATGTAGGCCGTATAGGAGTCGGAAGGGTAGAGCGCGGAAGTGTAAAGAGCGGTCAAAATGCAGTTTTGTGCACACGTGACGGAGAAAATAAAAATGTTAAAATAGGTAAACTTTACACATTTGAAGGATTAAACAGAGTTGAGTCTGAAGAAGCAGGTTTGGGTGAAATAATATCTATTTCCGGAATATCCGATCTAAATATAGGCGAAACTCTTTGCGATCCTAATAATATCGAACCCTTACCTTTTGTTAAAATAGATGAACCTACAGTATCGATGAATTTTATGGTCAATAACAGTCCTTTTGCTGGTCGTGAAGGTAAGTTCGTTACTTCTCGAAATGTTAGAGACAGGCTTTTCAAAGAGGTGGAAACCAATGTTTCGCTTCGTGTGGAGGAAACAGATTCAGCAGACACTCTTAAAGTCTCAGGAAGGGGAGAATTACACCTTTCTATATTGATAGAAACAATGAGAAGAGAGGGTTATGAATTTCAAGTATCGAGACCTCAAGTAATAATGAAAAAAATAGATGGAGTATTGTGTGAACCTATCGAGATTTTAACTGTAGAAGTTCCGGAAGAGTATGTTGGAGCGGTTATAGAAAAAATAGGTTCTAGGAAAGCTGAAATGGTGGATATGTCTCCAAAGGAAAGTGGAACCACACAAATAGAATTTAGGGTACCTTCGAGAGGAATTATAGGATATCGTTCAGAATTCTTGACAGACACAAACGGAAAAGGTATCCTTAACCAGGTTTTTGATACTTATGAACCTTATAAAGGCGAGATATCTCAAAGACGCCATGGCTCTTTAGTTGCTCATGAAACAGGTGTTTCTACCGGATATGGACTGTTTGCTGCTCAAGATAGAGGTCGCCTTTTTATAGGACCAGGCGTAGATGTGTATGAGGGAATGGTCGTAGGTTCTACACCTAAAGCTGAGGACATTACTGTAAATGTATGTAAGAAAAAACATGTTACTAACATGCGTGCTTCAGGTTCTGACGAGGCACTTAAACTTACACCACCGAGTATTTTAAGTCTGGAGCAATCGATAGAATTTATAGACGACGATGAATTACTTGAAGTTACTCCAAAAAATTTGAGAATACGTAAAAAAATTCTTGATAAAACTATGAGACTTAGAAGTCAAGTTCAAAAATAGTATATAGTTTGATTTGTCACGCATTTTTGTGCGTGGCTTTTTTAATAAGAGAAGTACACTTCAAAGGCTGGGTATTATTTATATACAATATTTATTACATGGTAAATATTAGATTATATTGCCGGTATACAAAAGTAAAAAAAGAGAACATAGTAACATGTCATATGCATTCTTAGATTATATATTGAATTTTTATAAATTATATAATTTTTTAACATAAAAACAGTTGACTATATTGTATAAGGGATTTAAAATGTAAATAAGTACTTATTTAATATAAAAATTTAGTAGAGAGGTGTATATATTTATGGGATTAAGTAAACTATTTTCTAAAAGCTTAAAAAAAGCACATAAAGGACTATCAACAGTACTTGGCGTTAACGAGTTAAAATATAAAAAAATAAAAAAGGAATCTATTAATTCAAGTAATCCTTCTTCAACTATAAATGAAATCTGTAAAAATTATAAATCAGGTGGAAAAGTCGATATTAAAAAACTTTTGGGGTCAGAAGGAATAGCAAAGCTACTGGAAGCCAGCATATTTACTTCTAAATCTACTACAACTGGGGAAAAAGACAAACAATTTTGTAATATCGCTAATGAACTTAAAAATATTGAAGAATTGCCAACTGAAAACAAAAAAATTGAAGAACTTAAAACAATGTTGGAAAACTATTTAGACAAAAAGAAAAAAGGTAGATTCGACAGGCTAATAGATAAAGATAAAATTTTAGTTTGTTCACTTATTTTGAATGAATTGAATTCAAAATCATCTAATAGTGATGCATCATCACCTAAAGATACGAGTGAGTATGATACGGCTAATACTAATGATCAAATTCCGATAGGTGTTGCGCTTAAAGAAGATGGAACAACTATAACACTTCCAGATACCAGAAAAGCCGCAAATGACCAACCACAGCAAAATGCACAAAATACCGGAAATCAATCGGGACAAGAATGGTTTCTCTCAAATGAAAAATGGAACACGACCTTGAACATAGACGATAGTTTAAAAAAAAGACTGGAATCCCAATCAACTGAAAAAATTACTATAGCAGATTGGATAAATAAATATAGCGCTCCGGGTTCTATTGAACTTAAAGATAAAGAAGTTACTATACATGGTAAAACATTCTATGAAGTAGCAAATATTATAAGACAAGCATTATTATGTTCCGGGATTAGCTGCAAAGGGAAAGAAGGCATCATTGATACAAACGAAATATTAAAACGTGGAGCAGAAGCATGGAACATTGAGCTACTAGTAGACGAGATGTTGAAAAAGTTAAATTCTCTAAATGCTCTCCAGAGTATTTCACAACAAGATAGGTCAAATGTAGAAAAATGTATTAATGAACTTAGAAGATTTAAGAATTTGACTTTGAGTTCATTAAGCGATAATGACTGGAATGGATGGATGAAATATATACGAGAAGCACAGGGATATATAACAGACCTAGAATCGCGACAACAGCAGCAGTATCAACAGCAATCACAGCAGCAGTATCAACAGCAACCACAGCAGCAATATCAACAGTATCCACAGCAAATGCAGCAACAGCAGTATCCACAGCAACAATGGCAACCACAGCAACAATGGCAACCACAACAGCAGTATCCACAGCAACAACAGTATCCACAGCAACAACAGTATCCACAGCAACAACAGTATCCACAGCAGTATC
>CAKUZC010000061.1 GCA_934718145.1 uncultured Eubacteriales bacterium
AGGAAAGTATCATGGAAAAGAAAGTTTTGAAACATTTACTCATAATAAATCTGTTATGAAAAGAGGAACTTTTATTTCTGCTCCAGTTTCAAGAACAGCAGGCTTAGTAGCATTTGTGGCGGTATCACCTTTAAATCCTGCATCCGTTTCTGTGACAAGCAAATCGACAAACAAAGGCGGTTCTACACCGAACACATTTCCTTTATAGGAAAGAACTTTACACACCATATTTTCTTTCACAAACTTAAAATTATCCCCTAACACAGAAGCACTGATAGGAATTTGTTCAAAAGTTTCATTATCCATGAAATAATACAAATTACCGTCATTATATAGATATTGCATTTCGCGTCTTTCTATAAAAGCCTCTTGATATTTGTCACTCGGATTGAATGTACGCTCAGTAACAGCACCTGTCATGACATTTTTTATCTTTGCCCTTACAAATGCAGCACCTTTTCCGGGTTTAACGTGTTGGAATTCGACTATTGAGACAACATTCCCATCTATCTCAAAAGTAGAACCGTTTCTGAAATCTCCAGCTGATAACATAATATTCCTCCTGTAAATATATAAAAATCGAAAATACCGGTTAATTATATAACTCACTTAAATTATATTGCAACACAAATAAAAGTATATCGAAATACTTAATTTCTTGCAATAGAAAACATCAAATTAAATTTTTCCATTGAAAAGATTATTAACTGTTGCCGGACTGAGTTTACTTAATTTTTCAATTAATTTTATCTCTGTCATCGCAGCTCTTGCATCATTTTGGAAAGAATTTATCTCATCCTCCGTTAAAACTTTATCCTTTGAATATTTAGCTTTTAGGCTATCAACTTTTGCAAAAAATTCAAAACATTTCGGAAGAAATTGAGCAAACGAGGAACTTGCATCCTTTATGGAGGCAATATTTTTAGAAGCCTCCTCTAATTTTTTAATAAATTCTTCAGTTTTCTCTTTCGGAAAAATTTTTGAGCTTCCTCCTGTAACAAATTCAAGCTCTTCTGACACTATAGCACTCACTTTACCCACTAATTCATTTCTCTTTTCGTGACTACTTTCTATCCAATTTATAGCAGTTTCTATCCAGCTTTGATTATTTGTATTTTCCAAATTAACCACTTCCCTTTCTGAATTTTCATATCGCTTTAAAAATTATACATAAAATAAATTAATTTGTAAAGTAAATATTATTATAAATCGTTATAAATCCTAAAATAAAAAAGAAGCTCTCAGCAGCCTCGCAACCACTAAAAGCCTCTTGAATATTCCAAAATGCATATAAAAATACATCACTTAATTTTATCTTACTTACGAACTCAATTAATTGAAATATACTGTTATTTTTTACTCCTTCTGAACCCAGAAAAAAATCTATGCTTTTGACCAGATTTCTTACTATCTGGTTTTTGGCCATCTGGTTTTTGGTCATTTGGTTTGATGACTGAATTTTCAGATGGAAGTTGCGAAAGTCCAGGAAGTTTTCCTCCTGATTTTAAAGTTTCTATTTCCAATTTAGCCGATTCAAGTACTTTTTTTATTCTATCACTTGACTCTTCCATAAACTTATTCCATTGTTCTCTAACCTGACTCCAGTTTTTACCGCTATCGTCAAAACAATCCTTCATACCCCCTGCGACAATTTTTCTGGATTCAAGTAAATTAGTGTCCTTATTATCATCTAAAAATTTATCTATAGCTTTTATTGCTTCATCACAATTTGATTTTGTCAATTTTTCAAACGGTTTAAGAATTGCTTCAATACTACGAGTTATTTTTCCAATATCCATTAATAGATAATCATGAAATGCATATCTAATTTTAGCATTATCGGCGCCTTGTGTCAATTTATCATCTTCATTTAGTTTTAAAGTCATTTTATCATCAAAATTCGGAATCCAACCTTTAGAAACGCCCATAACTCTGTTAACGGATATTGTTGAATCTTTAACTTGAACAATTCTATCTAAATATCCATTATCAAACTTCGAAATATAATCCGGTAGCTTATTACACAAAACGCAGTATAATTTAAACTTTTTTTCATTTGTACCAATTTCATTATATAAATCATTAATAAATTTAAGATTTTCAGGAGAAATATCATTTGATTTTTCGTTTATTAATTTCATGTTATCCCTTATCTTCGATAAGTCTTTGTTTGAGCATTTAAACCTGCTTGACCATAATTCTGCTTTCTTAAGTGAAGACTCAGCAAGATTAACGACGACTCCAATCTTAGAATTACATGTTTTTTTGTCAGTTTTCACAACTTCTATCTTGACTTTTTCAATTAAGTCTCCCAATTCTTTAAGATTCATAACCAACCCCTTAATACAAATCGACGCATTTTGAAATGACTCAATGTCATTATTATTAACCTCAATTCTTTCAATATACCCTTTTATATCTTTGATTTCTAATCTGATTAAATTAATTTGTTTTTCTACGTCTCCGTTTTTCAATAAAAGAGTATCACATTTAGTAATATTCGAAAAGCGACCTTCAAGTACTTTTAAATCGGTCTGTAACTTTTCTTTACCATCCTTACCTTTAATTTTATTTTCTATAAAGAAATTTAGTCTTATTTCCATCAAATCTATAGCCATTTTAAGAGATTTCGAAATTTCATTATTACACCTATCTATAGCTGAATTAAGTTCATTCATAGCCGTAGTTAGTTCTGTACTGCTGCTATCTAAAGATGAAAAGAATTTTTTTGAACCTTTTTTTATTTTCATAAAATCCAAAAATTCTGTCAGACTAGGATCAGAACTTAAAGTCTTAAGTTCACGTTTAATCCGACCGTAATCATCAGTTTTTTCGCTTACTTTTATATCTTTAATTTTACCTAAAATGACTTCATATTTAGCTTTAGCTTGGTTTTGAACTTCTTTCCACCACAATGAAATGCTTGATTCGTGTATTCTTATAGTTTTGTATTTTTTCTTTGCTTGTTCCCATATATTATCAAAATTTATTTCTTTTAAGATATCTTCTATTCTCGCATAGAATCCTAATCCGTACGTTTCTTTGATGTCAGTATCTCCACTCGCAGGTAAGCACTGGAAAAAACTACTACATATACCGAGAAACCTAGTACTACTTAAATTTCCTCTTATATTATTAATCACATCAATATCTTGATCTATTCTTGCATTCCTTCCCGTTAATTTCCTGCCTACGTTTTTCAGCGTCCTAAATCTTTCTTTTTCCTGTCTTTTATCATCAACTAATTTTGTATCTTTCCCTGGTATTCCCATATTTAAACACTCCTTTTTAAAAATATTAATATATTATATAAAATATAAAACTACCTCCTCAATGTATTTAAATCTATTTGAACAACCGTCTGTTGAACAGTAGCCTTATCTAATAACTCTTGACATTTTTTTTGATTTTTAACATTAGCACAAGCCAGCGCAATGTAATTTTCAAATATTCCAAAATCATTCTTGAAATTTCTAAAATTTTGCTTTTCTATACCGGACATTTTAGAAGAATTCATAGTAAATCCGGAAATTTCACTTTCAAATTTCTCTTTTTCCTTAATAAGGTCAGTTAATTTTTGTTTTAAAGGAGACTCTTCAACTTTAGAGCCCAAAGATTCAGCTTGCTTATAAATACCTTTTAAGTTATCAATAACCTTTTTATTTGATGTATCTATAAATAAATTCCATTCCTTAACCTCAGATCCCCAATCAGTGTTTTTAACATCCAAAGATAAATTTCGGCTTATATCTTCTCCAATTTTCATAAAATTAAAGACATTTTTATTGGTACCTATAATTTTATTTTTCATTTCTTTTTCAGCTTCCTCAACAAAACCGCCATTAAGATAATTTATAAAATGTATAATTTTAATACCCAATGTCTTCAACGCAGGTTTAATAATTTTTTCTGTATTTAGATACGAAGCAACAGTACGTTCGTTTTTAGTCAATACTATTTTATCTTCCGGTTTTTTTCCGTTACACAAATCTTGTTTTATACTTTCTATGGTTTTTTTGGGTATCCAATTATTCAAAAAATCAACGGTAAGTTTTAGCCCGGTTTTTAAGATACAATTTCCGTTCTCGAATACTAAAAGATTATCAAGAAAATCTTCATTAAAGCCCTTCTTATACTCATGAAGAATATCAGAATTTAATATACTTAAAGTTGAAAGTCGAAGTTGATCACCCAAAGATTCAATTTGCTTATTAGCTTTTTCTAATTTCTTATCATTGTCCAAAGAATTTTCTAAAATTTTAACTTGTTTTTCAGGATGTTTAATTTTAACATCTGGTGAACTTTTTTCATGTAATAAACTAACACATTCTTTCACTTCTTTTAGTTTTTCACGTACGTCCTCAGTATTCCCCAATTTAGACTCTTTTTCTACTCTGGGTTCAGAACTTTTCATCAGCTTTTTATTTTTTTCCTTAACTTCAGATTCAGCTTTTTTTAAAGAATAGATAAGTTTCTTTATCATTTTATCTACAAAAGAATTCCAACCGTCAATTATACAAACTATCTTCGGATCGCTACTTTTAAGAGATGAAAAAAATTTTTTATATTCCGTATTTTCATCTATTTTCATGAGACTTAAACATGCACACGCAGCTAAAATAGTACCCGATGATATTTCACCAAACTTTTTAATATTTTCATTAGACATTTTACATATATACCTAATATAGTTGTCATCAAAATTTTCCCGATTAGAACATTTTTTCCACCAAACTTCAATACTGGATTTTCCTTTTCGGAATGCAGGATATTTTTTCTGTGCTTCACCTAAAATATCTTTAAATTCTATATCTTTAAATCTGTTTACTAAGACATCTTTCCCAGCCAAACCTATTTTGTATTCTCCATGATCTAGTTCACAACAAAAAATCTCTTTACCTAAATCACATTTTATCACTTCTGAAAATATTCTTTGAAATATATATACGTCTTGCTCTATTCTGTTGTTCCTTCCTACCAATTTTCTACCCAATTTTTTCGCTTTTTCAATTATACTCGATTCATCTTTGTTCTCGGATTTCTTGTTTGATTTATTCCTACGAAATATACTCACACTATCACACTTCTTTCAAAAACAAATCAAATTTCAAAATAATTTATTTAGCAGTTGTCTTTGATAAAGTGTCTTTTTCCTTTAATTCCTCTATTTTGTTCTGAATTTCAACCAATTTACCCTTAAATTCAATGCTTGAATCATCTATAAATTTATTCCATATACCTTCGGCTTCCTTATATGCACTACAGCTAGTATCGACCACACTTTTATAATCATCGGTATTAGAACCTATATAACCATGGGGGAATTTTAAAACTGCAAACAAATTTTCTTTTGCGGTTAGTTTTTTTATTTCGGTAATAGCCTTATCATATTCTTTAGAAAATTCTCTAAAACTACATATATCCTCAAAATCCTTTTCATCATCTCCATCGTTTACAAGTGGTTGAAAAATTTTTGATTTAAGGTCATCGGTAAATGTAAACACAATGTTAGGGTAACCGTCAATATTACGCGTTCCCAATGTACTACTAAGGGCTTCGTCAAACAGAGTTACAAATGAAGCCAACGGAATCCATTTTCCCACTTTACATTGTATTTTAAACTCAGAGTCTTTTATTCGTAAAGACAAAAATTCCGCTATACTCTTTTGAAAACTTTTACTATAATCTGCCATTGCTTGTATAACAGCAACATTACGATAAAATTTTATCTTTTCATTACTTAAATCCATAATTTCTCCCAATTTAATAAGATCCTTTTTCTCAATAGAATCAGCCATATTGATTACGTCGGTTGAATATTTACCCGCATATTTTTCATTTTGAGAAACAAAATTGCTTATTTCTTCCTTAATCTCTCTGGCTCTATTTTTATTTAAATCTAAAGCTTCAGGACCCCTTTCGTAAATTGCACGCGATATTATACCATTAATCTGACTTAGCCTATCCTTTATCATTTTACATGAATAGCCTAAACAATGTTCTCCGAAAATCTTATCAATAAGCTCATTCCAGTACGGAATTTTAAAACTGTTATTATATTTCGGAATATTTGGATAAATCGGACAATCCTTACTCAATATTGATACTAATCCCTCACAATCAAAAATATTATCAATTGTGATTTCTTCGTTTATAATTTCTTCAATTCTTTTTACCATTTCTTCATATCCTAATTTATTAATATCTTCTATAATATCACCAATTTTAAGTCTCATACAGAGTTTTAACTTTTGAGAAGTCTCTTCAAATTTGGAATACAAATCACCTTCCGGAAAACTAGAATCTAAATAAGTTTTTAAATCAGAGCTAAAGTTAAAATTGAAATCCAATTGCATTTCAGTTAAACATTCTTTTAAACTTTTTTCCAAATAACTTTTTGACGGAACCCATGATTCAAATGCTCCTCTTTTTGCTATAAGCTTATCATCCTTTTCTAAAAGGTAAATTATATTGTCAAGATATGAATAATCGAAACCATTAATGTATTTATATAACCATTCACATGCTAGAACATAATTTCTAAAAAATTTAAAATCTTGGTAGATTAAACTCATATCATGTTCTAAAGCTATTGCAGAGTCTTTCGGATTCGCCATAAATTTAGGCTTAGGTGTCTCTATAATTTTTCTAGTCTTTTCAAGAATATCATCAGAACATACAGTCTTATATCCAATATTTTTCGTAAGTATATCGTCTACATAATTTTCTACATGTTCTACATCACTAATTAAAGCATTGACTCTTTTTATATCATTACCATTGACCGATTTTAATATTTTTTTAACATCTATACCTAATAATTTTGCTAATTCTTCAGGACATTTCACTGATCTATTAGTATTGATTGTCGCTATTATATTCTGTTTTAATG
>CAKUZC010000062.1 GCA_934718145.1 uncultured Eubacteriales bacterium
TAAAATACATTGCTTTAATAAAAATCAATTTTAAAGAATAATTCTTCGCAACATCGAATATTTTCCCGTAATTTTTTACAGCTTCATTTTTCAATTTTTCCACCTCAAAATAATTTAAATTTTAATCAAAGAAACAAGTTTATACCTACTTCTCAATACTTAAATTATATAAATGTTATATGAAATATACTGTCAAATCACGCTGGAATAATATTGATATTTTAGAATTATTTTATTGTTTAATCACTTATATTGAAGATTATTGAAAAATAAAAACTTATAACAGTAATATTTTGTTGTATTTTGGACTAATTTTTCTAAAAATAGTAATTCATTGTCTTTTCTATGCGCATCCGTGCTCTTTTTAGATGCCTTGAAACAGAAGATATTCCGATTCCCATCTCACAAGCTATATCTTTCATTTTTTTACGCTCTCCATAGTAAAGCCAAATACATTTTTGCTGTTTAGGTGTAAGTTCACCTACTATTATTTTTTTCAGCGAATATATCATTTTTTTATGGTTGGTATCTTCTCTTTCATTATTTTTACTCCGATAATTTGAGAAACTAACTAAAGATTCTGTAAATCCATCTAAAATTAAGGGACGATTACTCATTTTTTGTCACCTCACGTCTCCTCTGCAAATATTTCCCGATATGAACCAAATCTAAATACATTTCATACAAAACTGTAATACGATAATGCAATTCGTCAAAGTTTGAATCTTCGCTTTTCAACACATATTGTGTTTTAAGTAACTTGATGTGTTTCTTTAAGTTTTCCGCTTCCTCCAAATATTTCTGAGACAAAATTTTATAGTACACAGCAATTCTCCTTTACACGTTTCGTGTAGTTAAGTATAAAAAATAAAAAGCTTCCGTTATACCTTAATTTTTGCCTGTTTAACTTTTCCTTTTTCGACTTCAATATTTATGGTAGCATGTGTATATTTACGAGTCAACCATAATTTAATTTTTAACATCATCTTACAAAAAATGTAACATTTTCAAAAAATAGGTCACTTACACATTTATTGCACACTAAACGTGTGAGTGATATAATAATTATACAATTTAAAATTTTTCGACAAAGTTTTATTAACTTTTACTTTCAAAAAAATATATCATATTGTGTAAATATTTATTTTAATTTTTAATCTAAATATTTTATAAAATCCCGTATTAGTTCCGCCATCATCCTGTTTATACTTTTTTTCAGGGAGTGATCACCCATTAAAAACAACTTGGGAAACAAATTAAAACACTTAAGACTTAAAGCAGGTCTTACACAAGCACAGTTGGCACGTAAACTGGGAATTTCGGCTTCTACTGTCGGAATGTACGAACAAGGTCGTCGTGAACCTGACAATTTTACTTTGGCTAAAATCTGCCGAACTCTTGATGCCAGCGGAGACTATATTCTAAATCTCGATGAAAAAAATCAGATAAATCCCGAAAAATCCGAAATATACAGCATTATATCGGATTTTATAAGCACGTTGGAAAATCAAGAAGGTCTCATGTTTAACGGAGAACCAATAAATAACAGAGAAAAAAGAAAAATAGCTTCTGCTCTGAAAGTAGCTACGGCAGTTACCCTATCCGATATCAACCTAAAAATATAAATACCGTGCAATCACTTTAATAACACTTTTTAATATGGTGAGTATAATATTAAAAAAGAGAATTTTAAAATGTTAAGTTTCAGTCGTATTATGCTCGCATATTTATTTTCAAGTGACGGCGGTGAAGTTCATGTGCGGTTACAAACAGCAAGGCATTCTCGCCCTTGTTTTTGGGCTGGGGCTTACACTTTCATTCTTATTTCCTGAATCTATAATCATTATTATCATATCAATTATGCTTGTAATAGTATCGATATCACTCATAAAATGTTGATTCTGGTATATAGGGGGGTTAACAAATGAAAGTTGTTGTAATAAAAAGTCCCGGTATCTTAGGATTTATTTTAAGAAAAATATTTGGAATAAAAAAAGATAAGGCCTAAAATTAAAAAAAAACAACCGCAGCAGGTGCAAATCAAATTTGTATCTGCTGTAATTTACGCAACTAACCTAGGCCTAATCCATTTGAATTAGGGTCTCTATTTAGAGTTGCCACTCTCTTCGATTTTACAGTTGTCCAAAGCAAAACGGAGCATCATACCTATCAGTTCATTTCGGCTTCTTCCCGTATTAAAAGACATCTGGTCCAATTGTTCCACCATATCATTTTTTAGCCTAACTGAAAAGGTCTTATATCCGTCTTCGCCTTTGGGGTGTTTAATATTAATTAAAAGTTTATTCGACATAACTTTCTCCTTTAACCAATATGTTACACTTTAACCAAATATTGTTATATGTTAAGGTTTATAACATGCTATCTAACTACACATAATGAAGTTTTCTAACATATTTTATTGGCATAATATTATATAAAATTTCAAAATTTACTGGTTGAATAATTTTTTAAAAAGACAAAATAAACAGCTTTTTGATTTTTTAATTGACATTTATAAAATAATATTGTAGAATTGTTACAAATTTGAAAATGGAAGGGGAAATCTCAAATGGATGAGGTAGAAATAGTAGAATTTTTAGATAATCCACGAAAATGGAATCGACATCTCTTTAAATAAAGCATCGGATATAATAAAAATATTTAAAATGAATAAAGAAAAAAACGGTAAAATTTCAGAAGAAGATCTAGAAGAAGTCACAGGAGGACTTTCTCTTGCTAAAGCTGTGGTCGGTGCGATGCTCGGGACTACTGCTATAGTAGGAGGAAAAATAGTGTATGAAATGGCTAATGAAAAACCTAAAAACAATTTAAAATCCCTGTACAATGGTAATCCGAGCGGAATAGTTTAAAAAGATGTCTCAGACCCTAAGTTGGCCACAGAACTAATGGTTAGGTATATTAAAGACATAAATAGATAAAATAGGTTTAAAATGATGTTCTAAAATTATAATAATGTTAAAAATGGAAGGGGAAGTCTCAAATGAATAAAGAAGAAATAGTAGAATTTTTAGATAATCCACAAACAATGGATCATTTAAAAAAACTTGGAACTGAAGAGGAAATGGTTTCGTACCTCCACGAAAACGGAATAGACATATCCGTGGAAAAGGCATCAGAATTAATAAAAATATTTAGACTGTATAAAGAAAAAAACGGTGAAATTTCAGAAGAAGATCTTGAAGGAATCACAGGAGGACGTTCCATTGCTAAAATTACAACAGGTGTAATTCTCGGAACCATTGCTTTAACAGCAGGAGGAAAATTCGTGTATGATGTTGCTAAGGAATACGACAAAGAATCCGGCGGAAAACTCACAGCAACTTTAGACAATGCTAAATTAGCCGTCGAAAATACCGTAGATCATGTTAAATACATCGGTAAAGAAATCAAGCCGAGAGCTGAATCTGCTTACAAAGACATAGTAAAAAAGACTGCAAAAGCTCTCAAATAACAATCCGGCCGCCATTTAATGGCGGCTTAATCTATGCCCTATCAAACTGACTCTTATACATATCAAAATAAAACCCTTTTTTGGACATAAGCTCGCGGTGATTTCCGATTTCAACCAGTTTTCCATCATCAATTACAACTATTAAATCAGCCGATTTTATTGTACTTAAACGATGAGCAATTATGAAAGATGTTTTTTCTTTCAGAACTTTCCTGAGAGTCTCTTGAATACAATTTTCCGTAAAAACATCAACAGAAGAAGTAGCTTCGTCCAATATAAAAATAGGCGCATCTTTTAAAATCATTCTAGCTATACATAAAAGCTGTTTTTGACCATGTGAAATATTTGCCATATTTTCTTCAATAACGGTATTATAAGACGTTTTTAAGGACTCTATAAAATGGTTTGCTCCAACGCATTTTGCCGCAAATTTTACCTCTGATTCTGTAGCATTATTTTTCCCATAAGCTATATTTTCGAATATTGTACCCGAGCAAAGCCAAGAATCTTGAGTTACCAGTCCAAAAAGCTTTCTGTACTCATCAAGTGGTATTTTTTTTATGTTTACTCCGTTTAATAATATTTCCCCTTCAAAATTTTCAAAAAATCTCATCAAAATGTTTATAAGTGTTGTCTTACCCGAACCAGTCTCTCCCACTATGGCAACAGTTTGACCGGAATTTACTTTTAAAGAAAAATCATTTATTACAGAAGTTTTGGAGTCATATCCAAAAACCACATTTTTAAATTCTATATTTGGAGAGCAAGAATGATTTTCGTTTCTATACTCCAAATTTTTGTCATTTTTAGGTTCTTCTTCAGCATCAAGAAATTCAAAAATTCTCTTAGCCGAAACAAAAGTTTGACGAACAGTTCCGAAAACCGATGAAAACTGAACAACAGGTTGCATAAATTGATTTGAATATGCAATAAACGCAGTAATATCCCCAATACTCAACAATTTTAAAACTGCAAAGTATCCTCCCATAATACATGCAACTATGTAACTGAGCTTAGAAATAAGTTCCATAATGCAAGGCGCAATAGCTGTTAAAAATTGAGCTTTGCAAGAAGAATCATACATTATTTCGTTTATTTTTTCAAAATTATTCTTAAACGTATCTGACATATCAAAAACACTAACAATTTCGTGCCCGGAAAAAATTTCCTCTACAAAACCATTTATCTCCCCAAGGCTTCTTCGATATTGTTCAAAATATTTTTGAGTTTTTTTCAAAACCAATGCTGAAATAATTCCTACAACAGGTATAATTCCTATGAAAATAAAAGTCATTTTTACGTTTATAGTGATCATCATAATCAAAACACCTAAAGCAGTTATAAACGAAGAAATAACACAATTTATGCTTTGAGTAAATGCAGAACTTAAATTATCTACGTCATTTACTACGCGAGACAACACCTCTCCATAGCTTAAACTGTTAATATATTCAAAAGAAAGCTTATTCATTTTTAAAGATATATCATTTCTCAGCTTGTAAGTGATTTTTATAGTAACCAACGATACAAAATAATTACTTAAACAAGACGAAAAAGCGTACATCGAAGATAATAAAAGCAGTTTTAACACGAGATCAAACAAAACAGTTCCCAATGATAGAACTGTAATTGCATTTCCGGTTAATTTTGGGCCAAAAATAGTTGTTACAGATTCCAAAATCGAAAAAACTACTATTAAAATTATATAAAATTTATATTGCGAAACATAATTCCAAAGTCTGCAAAAATATATTTTATCACTCTGATTGTCTATATGTACCGAATCGTTTTTTGAGTTTTTATCCGAATACGTCACAATATTTCATCTCCCAGCTGAAGTTTTGCCATTTCTCTGTAAATTTCGCAACTTGAAATAAGCTCTTCGTGACTCCCCATTCCTACAATTTCGCCTTCATTCAAAACTATTATTTTATCGGAATTTTTTACTGAAGCTATTCTCTGAGAAACAACAATTTTTAAAGAATTTTTCAAATAAATATTTAAAGCTTTTCTGATGTTCAAATCGGTTCTAAAATCCAATCCTGAAAAACTGTCGTCAAAGATATACACATCAGCGTTATGAATTAAAGCTCTGGCAATTGCAATTCTTTGGCGTTGACCACCCGAAATATTACTTCCGTTTTTTACTATTCCGAAATCCATTCCATTTTTACTCAAAAAATCCGACATTTGAGAAATTTCCATCATTTCTTCAATCTCTTTGTCCGTAGCTGAAGGATTTCCCACTTTTATATTTGAATCTAAATTACCTGAAAACAACATTCCGCTTTGAGGAACGTACGAAAATCTTTCGGAAAAACTTTTTTTATCTATATCCTTTACATCCGTACCGTTTATAAGGACTTTTCCATAAGAAGGTCTATAAAATCCAAGCAAAATTTTTAAAAAAGTAGATTTTCCTGATCCGGTAGTGCCTATTATTCCGATATTTTCTCCGGCTTTTATCTTAAAATTAAGATTACTCAGTACATTTTTCGGAGCTCCGGAATATTTAAAACTTACGTCTTGAAATTCAACAAAATCAACTTTTTGTATGTGAACTTTTCTTTGAATTTTTTCATCTTCAACTCCCAGTACTTCGAATACTCTTTCAGCAGATACCCAAAATTTAGGAATAGATGAAATTGTCACAGAAAGCATTATAAATGCCGTTATAACCATAGTGGAATACTGTAAAAATGCCATTACGTCCCCTACGTTCATTTTGCCTCGGTCTATTCCGTTTGCTCCGAACCAAACTATAGAAACATTCATAATATTTATTATGGTCGTAAGGAGCGGAATAACCATCAACGTAATCCTGTTTACAAAAAGTGAAACAAAAGTAAGTTCCTTATTGGATTTACAAAATCTTTCATGTTCAAATTTTTCTTTTCCGAAAACACGTATAAGTTGAACACCACTTAACCGCTCTTTTATTATTTTATTAAAATTATCCGTTAATTTTTGAACTGATTTAATTTTTGGAGTTATTAATAAAAAGCAAATCCAAACACACCCTACTGCACAAAGTGACCCTAAAATTACCACTCCACTCATAGAAATACTTCTTTGTAGAGCCATAAAAATTCCTCCAAATATCATAACAGGAAGAATAATTAATTTCATTAAAGTCATAATCATATCTTTTACATTTTCAACATCAATGAT
>CAKUZC010000063.1 GCA_934718145.1 uncultured Eubacteriales bacterium
ATTCCAACACAGCTTGACGATTTCACTTCTCCGACGGTAAATACATATTCGTTGGAAACGACAATTGCCGAAAAGCTGGATGCAATTCTCGATTTAATGGAATTTTCAAGCCGAATGAAAGATTATTATGATATTTATTATCTTGCCAATAAGTTCGATTTTGACGGTGTAACGCTGACAAAAGCCCTTAAAAAGACTTTTGAAAATCGTGGACACGCCTTTACGGTAGAACAATTTGAGCAGGTAATTGGTTTTTCCGAAGATGAAACAATGCAGAAGAAATGGAAAGCCTTTACCCGAAAAATTGATTCTGAAACCGATGATTTTATCACCGTGCTGAAAACGATACAAGCCTTTTTGACAAAGCCGTTTACTGCGGCGACCGGGGATAAAGAATTTATTGATAAATGGTCTGCCGCTGCCGGCGATTGGATATAACTAAGGAGGAAATGTTATGAATTTCTATAATGTTGTTTTGGATGTGTTAAAAAGTGATGATCGCTTCTTTTCCGAGGACGGTCAACTGCTCCGCAATGCCGTCTATGAAGCTGCAATGCAGATGGATTCAAAGCTTATAAAAGCCTTATATGCTAACGAAGAAACAAAGAGACGTTTCTTTACGGATGTAGACGGCATCGCCGTATTCGATAAGGTCGGTTTCGGGTGGGTAATCAATAACCGTGAATTTTTGCCGGATTCCTATACCCGTTATAAAAACAAAATCTGACTTGTAAACAATAAAGGCGAGTATGTTTCTGCGTCTAATGATATAGAGCTTGTTTTTCCGTATAAAGATTGCGTATTAGAGGGTGGTCAGACTAAAGAAGACCAAAAAAGAAGCGAAATTTTCTATAATGAAACGCTTGCTCCTGATGAGGTGGACAGACTGCTCTATCCAAAGGTATTGACAAATGCTAAAAGATATACTTCGGACGGCGTGCAAAGTATTGCCGATATTTCAAAAGACGATAACTTGATTATTAAGGGAAATAATTTATTGTGTCTAAGTTCAATAAACAATAGATTTAATGGACGAATAAAGTGTATCTTTATTGACCCTCCTTACTATTTTATTAACAATAAACCATCCGATACATTTTCATACAATTCCAATTTTAAGCTTTCTTCTTGGCTTGTATTTATGAAAAATCGTTTACAAGAGGCTTACAAACTCCTTGATAATGATGGCGTTTTATATATCGCCATGTCTGACGAGGGCGCACATTACTTAAAAGTAATGGTTGACGATATTTTCGATATAAAGAATTTTATAGCTGATGTTACTTGGGAATCAAGAAAATCTATTTCAAGTGATGGCTTGCTTTCTGAAAATAATAATCACATATTAGTTTATGCGAAGGACGTTAACAGAATAAATAAAAATAATTTTCGATTAGCTCTTGACATGGAATCGTTCATTTATGACGATAATGATGGTAAGGGAAAATATAGATTGGAGCCTTTTGATGCACCGGGCAGAAGAAAAAATTTATCTTACATCATTGAAAATCCCAATACTGGAGAGAAATACACTCCTCCTGTTGGTAGGCATTGGAGAACAGAGGAAGCAACATATAAAGAATTGTTGGCAGATAACAGGATTCGTTTTGGTATCAATGGTACGGCAAAACCTCAATTCAAAGCCTATTATGAAGAAGTAAAAAATGCCGGAAAAGGTAAAGCAAGTAGCACTATTTGGCACGATATAAAGCAATCAATCATTTGGCAAGAACTTGATACTAACACCAATGCAACAAAAGACCAACTTGAGCTGTTTGGAGAAAGTGTTTTTACAAACCCTAAACCGGAGGATTTAATTAAACGTGCCATAGAACTATCTACAAATGAAAACGATTGGGTATTAGACTTCTTTATGGGTTCCGCTACGACACAGGTGGTAGCTCTCAAAATGAATAGGCATTTTATAGGATTTGAGCAGATGGACTATCTTCATACTGTGTCAATACCAAGACTTCAAAAGGTAATTAAAGGAGAACAAACCGGTATTTCTGAAGATGTAAACTGGCAAGGCGGTGGCTCATTCGTATATTGCGAACTTGCAAAATTAAATCAGAATTATATTGACGCCATTGCGAAAGCAACGACAGATGAAGAACTGACAAGTCTATATGGCGAAATACTCGAAACGGGCTTTATCAGTTACAAGGTAAATCCAAAAGATATCGATATTAATTCGGATGATTTCAAGTCCCTGATGCTTGAAGATAAAAAGAGACTCCTTATGGAGCTGCTGGACAAAAATCAGCTGTACGTAAACTACTGCGATATGGACGATGAAACCTATGGAATATCCGACGAGGACAAGGCTTTTACAAGAAGCTTTTATGAGGAGGTATAAGCATGCCGTTCCTTTATGAACAATTAGACACATTAAGGGATTATGGCAGCTATATTGAAATCCCGAGCTACATACAGGAGAATGTAAATCCGGTCTTTACGCTCCGCCCCTATCAGATTAGTGCCTTTGAAAATTTTATCACCTATTTTGAAAACGATAAAATGTGTCGTAAGCCGACACAAACTCTTTTTCATATGGCAACTGGCTCCGGTAAAACTATGATAATGGCGGGGTTGATGCTTTATCTGTATAAGAAGGGGTATCGCAACTTTCTGTTCTTCGTTAATCTCTCAAATATAGTTAAAAAAACAAAAGAAAACTTCCTAAATGCCACTTCGAGCAAATATTTGTTTGCAGAAGAAATAAGAATTGGCGGAGAACGTGTGCCTGTTAAAGAGGTAAATAATTTTCAAAATATTGACGAAAATGCAATCAATATCTGCTTTACCACTACGCAGGGATTACATTCCGATATGTGGTTTGCAAAGGAAAACGGAATCACCTTTGAAGATTTTAATGATAAAAAGGTCGTTCTGATCTCTGATGAAGCGCACCACCTGAATGTTGATACGAAAACGCTCTCCAAAAACAAAGACGAGCAAGATAGCTATCACAGCTGGGAACAAACGGTTCGCCGTATTTTCGATGCTAATAAAGACAATATTTTGCTTGAATTTACCGCTACTTGTGATATAAACAATCCGCAAATCAGGGCAGCATACGAAAGCAAAATCGTATATGACTATCCGCTGGCAAAATTCAGAGCGGATGGATTTTCAAAAGAAATAAAGACACTCCGTACCGATGTTTCGATTATGGAGCGAGCTATTCAATCAATAATACTAAGTCAGTATCGCTTGAAGGTTTTCCAAGATAACCGTTTGTCTGTAAAGCCTGTTGTGCTGTTTAAGTCTGCAAAAATAGCAGACAGCAAAACTTTTATGGCGGAATTTATTGATACAGTAACCACTTTATCAGGAAGTGAGCTTCAAAGAATCTCTGAATTGACAGACAACGAAACGTTGAATGAGGCTTACACTTATTTTGCGAATAACGCCATTTCATTCGACCAGCTTGCACAGGAGCTGAGAGAGGATTTTTCTGCGGCACACTGTATTTCTGCTAATGACGATAAAGAAGCCGAGGAGAAACAGATTGCTCTTAATTCTCTTGAGGACGCAAGCAATCCGTACCGTGCCGTTTTTGAGGTTAAAAAGCTGGATGAAGGTTGGGATGTTCTTAATCTTTTTGATATTGTCCGTCTGTATGAAACAAGACAGTCCGGTGGTAAGAAGATTTCGCCTGCAACCGTATCAGAAGCACAGCTAATTGGGCGTGGCGCAAGATATTGCCCGTTTCAGGTTGATGACGAACAGGAAAAGTATAAGAGAAAATACGATTCCGATATCGACAATCCTCTACGAATTTGCGAAAAGTTATATTACCACTGTCAGAATGACAGCCGCTATATTGGTGAGCTAAATAATGCCTTGCGTGAAATCGGCGTGGATATGGAAAATCAAACTGTACGTGATTATATCTTGAAAGAAGAATTCAAGGGGGACAGTCTGTATAAAGAGGGACTGGTTTTTATAAATGACCGCATTATAAAGAGCAGAAATGATGTTGATGGACTGCTTCCCTCTGTGCGTGATAATATCTACACCGTTCGACTTGCCACCGGTAGTTCCGGCGAAGATACCATTTTCGCCGCAGGGGGTGCTCTGACCGAAAGAGTTAATGCAACATATACATACAGAACGACTTTCAAGAAGATCACTGATATGAACTATTCAATCGTGCATAAAGCTCTTTGCAAGTGCAATGTGTTCAAGTTTAATGTTTTGCAAAGTTACTTCCCTAACCTGAAGTCAACCAAAGAGTTTATAATCAGCGAGAAATATCTGGGTGGTATAAAAATAGAAATTACCTCCAGATACGAAAGCCCAACGCCGATTATTCTATATGCTGCTTGTGTAAACGCACTTGGAAAAATAGCAGACAGTATTTCTGCTATTGAAGTTACATATGAGGGTACAACGACATTTAATGCAAAACGTATTAATAATATTTTTAAGGATAAGAAATGCAATTATACGGTAATGCATGATGGAGGTCTCGGTTACTCTCAAAACGATAGTTCTGTCCCAGCCGCTTGGAAAATTGATCTGTCAAAAGAAGATTGGTTTGCTTTTGAAGATAACTTTGGAACAAGTGAAGAAAAAGCGTTCGTTGCCTATTTCAAATCTTTTGTGCCTGAGCTAAAAAGGAAATATGACAAAGTGTTTTTACTAAGAAACGAAAGGCAGGTTGCGATATATTCGTTTGATAGCGGCGAACGCTTCGAGCCGGATTATGTTCTTTTTCTGCATTCCAACAAGGAAAGCGGTTATGAGCAGCTTCAAGTCTTTATAGAACCTAAAGGCTCACATCTTCTTGAAAAAGATAGTTGGAAAGAGAAATTCCTATTGGATATTGAAAATAAAGCTGTTGCAACGAAGGTGTTTGTTGACGACAACAAATATCGAATCTGGGGATTCCATTTCTATAACGAAGCAAGCCGTATGAATGAATTTTCTGAGGATATGGCAAGACTGTAATGCATCAAATATTGGAGCAAATAGCAAAACGGCGGCAGGGATTGTTCTCTTGCCGTTGTTGCGTTTATACCGTGTAAATCAACTCTGTATTAACAATTTCCGTTGCACGATTACGGATATTATTCATCTTTTGCACCCAGAGCATCATATCGGTTGCTTTAAGTTCCTCGGTCACTTTTTCTTGTTCAGCTAAGTCTTTTACCAGCCGGGGAAAAAGGTCTTGAGCCTGTTTGTCAATATCAGCAAGGTAACTGTTTAACTTGCCGCTTGTCAGCGAATTGGTGTATAACACCCTTCGATTTTGTTTGAGGTGTCGCAAATGTCGTTGTCCCCATATGCCGATTGGCTGTTGTTCTTCAGCGGGTAATGCAAGGTAGGGCAGATAATAATCTCCTTGCAAGGTGTAGTTGATTCCCGTTTTTTCGTCCGTAAAATGCTGTTTCATTGTGTTGTCCTACCTTTCTTCTTTGTAATCTCTATAGCGTGAACCACGCTGTTTAGACTGTTTTTCCAACTTTGCTCTATCAAGCAAGTCATCAATTTGTTTATGACCAAATACTTTGCGGAGAAGTTTGTAATCCCTGTTTTCCGCACGTAGATTTTCATTTTCTCATGATAATTTGTCGTTTACTTTTTCAAGTCGTTCATTAGCACGGTACAGATTTGCATTCGTGATATTCAGCCTATTGTATCTATCTATAGCCTTGAAATATCGTGCAAATAATGTGCTGACTAAAGACTTAAATCGAGCTATAATCGGCTCAACAAACTTTGCTTTATAACTTCTCGCCGACATCATTGCTGGCGGTTCAGTCAGCTGATATTCGGGCTCATTCATTATACTTTCATCAAGATTTTGCAACGCTCTTTCGCCATTGTCAAAGTTCTCTATGCGGTGAACCATAACACGAAATTCGTCTTGCTTTTCGGCGAGTTTGTTGTCCAATACCGTAATTTCTTTTTCTCGCTCTTGCTTTTTGTAATCAAGAACAGATAGGTGTTTTTCGTGCGTTCCTTTGTGTTCCCACTCAATTCCGTAGCGTTCCATTACGAAAGCTAAAGCGGATTTTTCTGCGCTTACCCATTGATTCCACTCGGTATCTCCACGAGTCCCGCCCTTAAAACCTTGTGCGGCTAATGCTTGTTTCAGGCTTATTCTTGTATCAAGACCACGCTTGCTGCCGGTTGTGAACGGAACAAAATCAATGTGCAAATGCGGCGTTGCCTCGTCCATATGCAGATGAGCCGAGAACACTTTTAGATTAGGATTTCTCTCTTGAAATCCACGGTAATATTCATCTAAAATCTGTCTTGCAAGCTGTCCGTTTTCGCTTTCGGCACTCATATTTTCCTTATCGCCAATCTGTAAAATCAGTTCGTGAAAGGGGCTTTTCCTGTTTGGAATTTCTAATTTTTTCATAGTAATTTTCTATTCGGCGGTCGACTCTTGTTTGCTTATCGTTGTATCTTTTAAGTGCTTCGCCAAACAAATCGTGATAGATTTTCTTTATCGGCTCGTTACAATAATCTATATTGAGATGACTACGTTCACCGTCAACATTTTCCGCCTTGAACTTGCGACTGTTATGATTGACCGAGCCTTTACCCACCATTGCGCTTATCGTTCTTTGCATTATATACACCTCCAATCTCATAAACTTGCTCGTCCTCGGTTCTGTTACTC
>CAKUZC010000064.1 GCA_934718145.1 uncultured Eubacteriales bacterium
TTTATCCAATTTGCTGTTTTTGTATAACCTCCTTTAAACAATTCAGTTATGCTGTTACCTCTTCGATTGTCACTAAGTCCTATACGATTTTCAACTTTTCCACGAGTTTCTTCAAAATTTTTAGCACCTACAGAACTGCTCAATCCCGGAACCATGGCAAGCAAACCCAAAAAACCAGAAAGTGCTTTATTGAGTAAACTACCTGAACCGCCAGTGACATTTCCAGTTGAATTATCATCTAATTTTTTAATATCTTGTCCAAAATCTTGACTAAAATAATTGTTTAACAATTTACAGACATGCTCATCAAAACTTTCTTTACTTATGCTCGGATCTCTTCTAGAGATAAACTCATACATTTCTGGCATTTCTTCCAGAGCAAGAAATTTATCACGCTCCTCAGGGTCTTCACCGATTATTGAGTAAATTTTCTCCTCAATTCCATTCACACTTACTACCTCCATTTCAAAAAAAATTAATCAAAAACACCAAAACACATGTTTTATTTCATATAGATTTTTATTTAATTAATCAACATTATACCCTGTTTATCTAAAATGTCAACATAAAAAATTAATTATAAACTATATTTCCAATGAAATCGCATGAAATTTTACGATTGCTTTCATCATACGTTTTTCCTCTTACATCAAATTTTAAATTAAAAATACTTTGTCCTTGGTCTACGGAAACATTTGCTCTCCTGACAAACACATTCAAAGAACATTCGCTACAAGATATAACACTCTCTTGTGAAGTGCTTAAGCATTGAGCTTTTCTCATAAGAGAATTAAAACGAAAATTAGATTCTACACTTACAAACGCCACTGCTTGTCCACTAGATTCTTCCAAATATGTAACCATCGTCCGGACAGTTACATATTTTTCAAAAGAATTATTTAAATTAATAGGATAACAGTAATTTACTATAAAACTTTCTTCTTTTTTTATAATCCCATCTTCTAATTTATACGTTTTTGTTGAACTTGACTGCAATGAAGGAACTCCAAATACAGACATGTCATAAGAAGAGGCATTACCTGTTCCACAATACCAAAAACATTCAACTAACAAAACAAAAATCCAGACTACCGCATTATTAAATTTTTTCATTTTCAGTACCTCCCTATCGATGTATATCAGTATTGATTCCTATACTTCCGTCGCACGAGCATAGAATATCAAAATGACCGTCCGTTACGTAATTATGTACTCCGCTTAAACTTACTTTATAAAGCGAACATTTAGTAGATAACAAACAATTTTTTTCCTGCGGTACTACCTCTCCTATGCCCATTAAACTCCATTTTTCGCTTATGTCACTGTTTTTGATATCATAACAATACTTCTCGACCTTTACTAAATTTTCTTTATCGTAAGAAAATATTATTCTTGCACTGCAAGACGCAAGAATTTTTAAATCACCCTTTGAATTTTTTTTATAAATTTTAGATATTTCCACAGTTCTATGGTAATTCATTTTTCCATTGTCTTGTGTAATTTCCTCCCTGAAACATTTGAATCTTTCTTCACATGAAATACCGTTGGGGAAAATTTTTCCACGAGAAAATTCTGCTACAGATTCGATATCATTCATAAAAAGAATATCCTTAGCACAGATATTCACATTTCCCATCGAAACAATTGCAATAAACATAAAAATTACTTTTACTAAATTATTTTTTAAAACTTTCACTCTCAAAACCACCTTTTATAAGTTATTAATTCTGACAAAAAATTTATATAATATTCCAGTTACATTATATTGAGCATTTTTAACTGAGTTTTTAGCTATTAATTCAGGATTTAAAACTTCTTCATTTAAGTAATAAAAATTGTCGCTGGACAAAAGCGAACTTGACTTTGCAAGAGAAACAACATCATTTTCGTAGAAATATTTAAGACTTTCAAATGACATTACGCACCTACATTCTTTGCGTATTTTGTCACAAATTTTTTCAAATCTAACATGAAGGGGAAATTTAAATATAGCGTCTGTCGGCAAATCATATCCTGTATGTACCGGAGTGTTAAGATCCTCCATAAAATGTATTGCTCTTCCCAATTCTTGATATGCCATATTTTTGTTATTTTTTCTATAGTATTCTATAGCTTTATTATAATGGTCAACACACTTAGTGCATGCTGAAACTTTCTCCCCCATAAAATTTGTTTCTGTTGCCGGATTATAAAAATGATTCTTAAAAGCTCCTTCAATTTCGTCTTCATCCGGTTTAAGACTGTAGTCCGATACTATTTTCCAGTAATCCCTATCATTAATTTTAAAACAATTGATTTTACTGCATATCTCAGCAATGTTTTCAAGACTCGTTTCCGTAACATATCGGTGAGTATCACCATTAAAAGCATAAGACTTGTTATTAAAATCCAACAATAATCCACAAATAAAGCAAACAATTAACCACCGTATGTATTGAAAATAATTTTTATTTTTCATTTTTCTCATCTCCTCAATTTTTTAACAAATTTTGTACTTACTCGTGATAATTTTTACACTCTAGCACAGTGGTATTGTAAACCATAATAGTTTACTAAAATATTATATCACAATTTTATTGTATGTAAATATTTTTATTAAATTTATTTATTTTTTATTATGAAGTATATATAAAAATACTTTAGCATACACTGCAATACAAAAAACCTGCAAAATACAGAAATTGTTGATTAAAATACGTCAAACATTTATTATTATCTTGTCAGAAAAAAATTAAAAAAATAAAGAGGTACGATAATGAAAATAGGAATTATAGGTTTACCAAATGTAGGAAAAAGCACTTTATTTAATGCAATAACCAACGCCGGAGCTATGTCTGCAAATTATCCATTTTGCACTGTAGAACCCAATGTGGGAATTGTATCGGTTCCGGATGAAAGACTTCAAAAATTAGCTGAAATTTATGAACCGGAGAAAATAACTCCTGCTACAATTGAATTTGTAGACATAGCCGGACTTGTTAAGGGAGCGTCTAAAGGTGAAGGATTAGGAAACAAATTTTTGGGAAATATACGTGAAGTTGATGCAATTGTTCATGTAGTAAGATGTTTTAAAAACGATAACATAATTCATGTAAATGGAGAAGTAAATCCTGAAAAGGATATAGAAATTATAAATTTGGAACTAATTTTTTCCGATATTGAAATGTTGGAGAAAAAAATACAAAAAATAGAAAAAATGATTAAATCAGATAAAAAATATATTACTGACATGGAACTTTGCAAAAAAATTCTTAGCACTCTTGAACAAGGCAAATTAGCTAAAACCATATCCTATACAGAAGAGGAACAAGAATATGTCAAAACGCTAGGGCTTTTAACAACTAAACCGGTAATTTACGCTGCAAATATGTCAGAAGAAGATTTTTCTGATGGAGTAAAATCAAATTTAAACTATGAAAAAGTTAAAAAATTGGCAGAAGCAGAGGGTTCTGAAGTAACTCCAATATGCGCAGAGTTGGAATCTCAAATCTCTGAAATGGATGTTGAAGAAAAAATGGAGTTTTTAAAAGATATAGGTTTGGAAAAATCCGGATTAGACAGACTAGTTTCAGCTTGCTACAAATTATTGGGTTTAATTTCTTATCTTACAGCCGGAAAACCGGAAGTAAGAGCTTGGACAATAAAGAAAGGAACCAAAGCTCCTGGAGCAGCAGGAAAAATACATTCCGATTTTGAACGTGGATTTATAAGAGCTGAAGTTATATCGTTTGACAATCTTATAAAGTGCGGTTCAATCGCAAATGCAAAAGAAAAAGGACTTGTTAGGTCCGAAGGAAAAGAATATGTAATTCAAGACGGAGATGTCGTTTTATTCAGATTTAATGTTTAAAAAACAACTAATTTAAAGGTGAATGTAAAATGTATGATTCTTGGGAAATTTTAAAAAATCAATGTTTAAATTGTAATAAATGTGGTCTATGCGAAACAAGAACGAATGTAGTATTCGGTGAAGGTAATCCTCAAGCAGAAGTAATGTTCATAGGTGAAGGACCTGGGGAACAGGAAGATTTACAAGGCAGACCATTTGTAGGAAGATCAGGAAAATTACTTGATTCTATGTTGGAAAATATAGGTCTTAAGCGTTCAGAAAATATTTATATAGCTAATATAGTAAAATGCAGGCCTCCTAAAAACAGAGATCCTCTACCTGAAGAACAGGAAATGTGCATAGATTGGCTGCGAAATCAAACAGCATTATTAAAACCTAAAATAATTGTAGCTGTGGGAAGAATAGCGGCACAAAAAATAATAGATGAAAATATTAAAATAACAAAAGATCACGGCAAATTTTATAAAAAGAAAAAAATATTAATGATGCCAACTATACACCCCGCAGCTGTACTTCGAAATCCAAACCAAAAATCTTTGGTAGAGGATGACTTTAATATGCTAAAACTTAAAATTAGAGAAATTTGTTGTCGTACATATTTGTAAATTTTTATCACTATAGATTTATATTTGAAGAATTTTATTAAAAAAATATCTATTTTGTATCAAATTACCTATTGACATTAAATTAAAGAGGATGTATGATTATTTTCGTGAAATATTCACAATTAATTTAAGAAAGGGTGTTTAATATGGGAAATGAAAACAAAAAGCAAGCATTGCCTGAAAAACAAGCATTAACCAACGAAGCAGTAAGTGCAATACCTGATGATGATAATATAGCTACAGGTGGATTAAAATTAGATTGGAAAAAGGGAGCCAAAATCGCTGCCGCCACAGCTCTTGGAGCTACTGCCATAGGCGGTGCTGCTATTGGTGGTAAAAAATTGTATGACAGTCATAAAAAAAACGAGCCAATCTATATGGATGACAAAGGGATAGGCCACGACGCTCCCAGCACTGCTAAGAGTATTGATGATGTAGATTAATTTAATTTTATTTATTAATTTAGTAGAGACACAAAATCAATTTATAATTATATTAGATCTTATAAAAATAAAGAATGATAATTATAGAAGTTATATCAGATGGATTTTGTGATCATATTGAAACAGGTATACTTGAATAAATAGTTATGGAAAAATTTGTAATATTGTCTTGTTACTGTTTCAATTTAAAGTAGTAAATAATAAAATAACAATTGTTTAAGTTCAATTAATATTGATTTATTTAGCTCTGCTTGAAGGTAAGCAGGGCTTTTTTGCGTAAAAAAACCGCCGAAAACTAATTCGACGGACTTAAAAATATAAATTAATCAGGTTCTACAATTTTATACTCATGATTTTCAAATTCACTAACCGCTATATTTACAGGCTTTTCCTCTACAATTTCACCGTTTAAAATAATTTCTTCTGTAATTTCTCTTGCTCTTTTTGCTACGGCAACAGCCAATGGATAACGACTTTCCCTTCCCATTAACATATCATCAATAGATAATTCTTTCATTTTCTAAGCACCTCTTTAATAATATATCCCATCCGGGAGGATTTCATGTATTCTGAATCAATAATTTTACAAACATCATTTGCACAAGAATCTATATTCTCGTTGACTACAATATAATCATAATTTTTAGCAAGCGCAATTTCTTTTTCTGCTTCCAACACGCGCCTGTTTACAATTTCTTCGGAATCCAAAGCACGATTTTCAAGTCTTCTTCGCAATTCACTCAAAGACGGTGGAGCTATAAAAATGCTTACTGCATCCGGGCACTTTTTTATTACTTGTTCAGCCCCTTGAACTTCAATCTCAAGTACAACACTTTTTCCTGAATTAACGCTCTTTTCAACTTCAAATTTCGGAGTGCCGTAGTAATTTTCGCAATAGCAGGCATACTCAATCATTCCGCCGTCATCAATTATCTTTTTAAATTCATCACGACTTATAAAATTATAATCTTTTCCGTTTACTTCGCCTGCTCTTGGAAGTCTGGTTGTATAAGAAATTGAAAGATTTATATCATTTCTCTTTTCTAAAACTCTGTTCAAAACGGTATCTTTACCGGTTCCGGAAGGTCCGGAAATAATTATTAACATTCCTTTATTGATTTTCACAGAAAAAAATCACCTCTAAGCTGTATAAACTTTCCGTATGTTAAAAATCATATACAATTTCTTCACATTTAGAAAACTTGTTTTGTATGCTGTCAGCACTCAAAGCAGAAAGCACCACATGTCCTGTGTCCATAATCAATACGGATTGAGTTTTTCTTCCACAAGAAGCGTCTATCATCTTTTCTTTGTCTTTAGCGAGGCGTACAAGCCTCTTAACGGGAGAAGAATCAGAATTGAGAACTGATACTATACGTTGAAGCGAAACCAAATTTCCAAAACCTACGTTAACAAATTCCATTAAATTTCTCCCAAACATTTTAAGCAATACTAAATTTTGCCTTGTAACGCCCAAACCGTAGACTAAAAATCCACGACCCACACACCACATGGCAAAACCTAAAACAATTTAATATATTGGAGGCGCCACCCAGATTCGAACTGGGGAATAGAGGTTTTGCAGACCTCTGCCTTACCACTTGGCTATAGCGCC
>CAKUZC010000065.1 GCA_934718145.1 uncultured Eubacteriales bacterium
TTGCATGTGTTTTCCGGGGAAGCAATAGAGCTTTATAATTTATAAAAGCTCTGGAAATAAAATTAAGTTAAGTGATTATGAAAAAAGTTTTTTGGAAAATACAGTTTTGAAAGATATCCGATTCATGGATAGCACTGGATTATGAAAATGTAATAGTACATGTATTTTCCGGGGAAGCAAGAGAGCTATATAATTTAGAAAAGCTCTGGAAATAAAATTAAGCGAAGCAGGTAATGAATTATGAAAAAAATTTTTGAAAAATACAGTCCTGAAAATATAGAAAAAAAGTGGCAAAAAAAATGGGAAGAAAAAGGAGCTTTTCACGCAAAAAACGAATATGATAAGCCTAAGTTTTATGCGCTCGTGGAGTTCCCTTATCCTTCGGGACAAGGTTTGCACGTAGGCCATCCCAGAAGTTATACCGCGCTTGATATAGTCGCGCGAAAAAAGAGAATGCAAGGTTATAATGTCTTGTATCCAATGGGATGGGACGCTTTCGGGCTTCCGACTGAAAATTACGCAATAAAGAACAAGATCCACCCGAGAATCGTAACAGAAAAAAATATATCGAGATTCAAAAGCCAGCTGCAAGCTTTGGGGCTTTCTTTTGACTGGAGTCGAGAGATAGATACCACCAACCCTTCTTATTACAAGTGGACTCAGTGGATATTTTTGCAGATGTTTAAAAAAGGTTTGGCGTATAAGAGCGAAGCTACCGTGAACTGGTGCACGTCATGCAAATGCGTTTTAGCAAACGAAGAGGTCGTAAACGGAGTTTGCGAGCGATGCGGGAGCGAAGTTGTACATAAAGTTAAATCCCAGTGGATGCTCAAAATTACGGAATATGCACAAAGGCTCATAGACGATTTGGAGCTTGTAGATTACCCCGAAAGAGTAAAAGCTCAGCAAATTAATTGGATAGGACGTTCAACAGGTGCAGAAATTGATTTTCCGACCAGCGTAGGGAAAAATCTCAAAGTATACACCACTCGTCCTGATACAATTTTCGGTGTTACATACATGGTTATTTCGCCTGAACATCCCATTATAGAAGAATTTAAAAATCAAATTAAAAACATAGCCGAAATTGAAAATTACAGACAAGAAGCAAGCAAAAAATCCGATTTTCAAAGAACCGAACTCAATAAAGACAAAACCGGCGTAAAGATAGAGGGTATAACCGCTAAAAATCCTGTAAACGGAAAAGAAATACCTATTTTCGTATCTGACTATGTTTTGATGAGCTACGCTCAAGGAGCAATAATGGCCGTTCCTGCGCACGATGAGAGAGATAAAGCTTTTGCAAATAAATATAATCTCCCGGTTTTAGAAGTAATCGACGAAAACGGAAAAGTGATTAATTCAGAGTTTTTAAACGGAAAAGATTCAAAAGAAGCCAAATCAGAAATGATTTCTTATCTTGAAAAAGTCGGTATCGGAAAATCCAAAGTCAATTACAAACTCCGTGACTGGGTGTTTTCACGCCAGCGCTATTGGGGAGAACCAATTCCGATAATTCACTGCGAAAAATGCGGATATGTTCCCGTTCCTGAATCGGAATTGCCTCTTACTTTACCTGATATAGAAGATTTTGAATCTCTCGAGGGCGGCGAATCGCCTTTGGATAATATTTCTTCGTGGGTAAATACAACTTGTCCTCATTGCGGAGGAAAAGCCAAACGTGAAACCGATACAATGCCCCAGTGGGCGGGCTCTTCGTGGTATTTCCTTCGTTATCTTGACCCTCATAATGATAAAAATCTTGCTGATCCTGATGCAATTAAATATTGGATGCCTGTAGATTGGTACAATGGCGGAATGGAGCACACTACACTCCATTTGCTTTACAGTCGTTTCTGGTATAAATTTTTGTACGATATAGGAATCGCACCCGACCCTGAACCATATAAAAAACGAACCAGCCATGGAATGATTCTCGGAGAAAACAATGAAAAAATGAGCAAATCTAGAGGTAACGTTGTTAACCCTGATGATATCGTGAAAGAATTTGGCGCGGATACTTTGCGCGTCTACGAAATGTTTATCGGTGATTTTGAAAAACCGGCTCCATGGAATACCGCAGGAATCAAAGGTAGCCGCAGATTTATAGAAAGATACTGGGGTTTAAAAGAAATTCTTGATGATAGCAAAGGCTCGATAAGTTCCAAATTGGAGACTGCCTTTCATAAAACGATTAAAAAAGTCCAAGAAGATATCGACAGCCTTAAATTTAACACCGCTATAGCCGCTCTTATGGGACTCATAAACAACATATACGACGAAGGATTTATAACATCTGAATATTTGAAAATTTTTACACTTCTTTTGAGCCCTTTTGCTCCTCATGTCGCGGAAGAAATGTGGTCGGAATGTGGGTTTGGAGAAGGCTTTGCATCACTTGCTCAGTGGCCTCGCTACGATGAAAAGAAATGTATTGAAAACGAAGTACCTGTAGTTCTTCAGGTTAACGGAAAAATGAGAGGAAAAGTGCTTGCTCCGCTTGGAGTTTCTCAAGAAGAGATTTTGGAATCTGCAAAAAAAGAAGAAAGCTTCAACAGAGCTATTGAAGGGAAAAATATCATAAAAGTGATCTATGTTCCCGGAAGAATACTAAATGTCGTAGCCAAATAAATAATAAAACTTGCATTGTGTTGCATAAATTTTATAAAACACTCAATATCGGAGGAATTTAATGGAAAGTATTAGCACAGATAAAATGATTGATGAATTGGTTCTTAAAGCGAGAAATGCTTTAACACAGTACATGAAAATGAGCCAGGCGGATATTGATAAAATAGTTGAAGCCATGGCGCTTGCAGCTGTTGAAAATCACGTTTTGTTCTCTGAAAAAGCTGCCTCGGAAACCGGACGCGGAATAGTTGAAGATAAAATAATAAAAAATATGTTCGCGTCTGAATATATTTACAATTCAATAAAAAATAAAAAAACCGTTGGAATAATAGATAAAAACGATGAGGAAAATTACGTAAAGATTGCAGAACCTCTCGGTGTGGTTGCGGGAGTAACTCCTGTTACCAATCCTACTTCTACGGTTGTGTTTAAATCGCTTATATGTGCAAAAACAAGGAATCCGATAATATTTGGTTTTCATCCCGGAGCTCAAAAATGCTGCACATTCGCGGCGGAAATTCTAAGAGACGCTGCAATAAAAGCAGGGGCTCCTGAAAACTGCATCCAATGGATAGAACATCCGTCAATCGAGGCTACCTCTGCGCTCATGAATCACTCCGGCGTGGATATCGTGCTTGCAACCGGTGGCTCGGGAATGGTTAAATCCGCTTACTCCACCGGTAAACCCGCTTTGGGAGTAGGTCCTGGAAATGTGCCGTGCTATATTGAAAAAAGTGCGAATTTGGAAAGGGCTTGCAATGATTTGATTCTTTCCAAGACTTTCGATAACGGAATGATTTGCGCTTCTGAGCAATCTGTGGTCGTAGATGAGGATATATCTTCCGAATTTGAAAACATAATGATTAAAAACGGTTGTGCATTTTTAAGTGAAGAAGATACCGAAAAGCTTACAGCATACATGATAAATCCTGAAAAAGGAACGTTAAACGGAGCTGTTGCTGGAAAAAGCGCATCCAAAATAGCTGAATCTGCAGGAATAAATGTTCCGGAAAGCACTAAAATTCTTATAGTTAAACTTGATGGTGTCGGAAAAGATTACCCATTGTCCGTAGAAAAATTGTCTCCCGTACTTTCATACTACACTGTTAAAAATTCTTCTGAAGGCTTTGAAAGATGTAAAGAAGTTTTGAAATATAACGGCGAAGGTCACACTGCGGTAATTCATTCGCAAAATGAGCAAATAATTGAAAAATTCGGAGAAATGATGGATGCCGGAAGAATAATAGTAAATTCTCCGTCCTCACAAGGTGCAATCGGAGACATATATAACTGTGCAACTCCGTCTCTCACTCTCGGATGCGGTTCAAAAGGTAAAAATTCCACAACCGATAATGTTTCTGTTAATAATCTTCTAAATATAAAAAGAGTATTCAAAAGAAGGGTTAATATGCAGTGGTTCAAAGTTCCGTCAAAAATATATTTTGAAAAAGGCTCGATTTCGTACCTCGAAGATATGCCGAACATCAATCGTGTATTTATAGTTACCGACGAAACAATGGTAAAGCTCGGGAATGTTCAAAAAGTTATGTATCATTTGAACAAGAGAAATAATAATTGCCAAGTCGAAGTATTTTCGAGCGTAAGCCCAGACCCCGATGTCGAAACTGTCTGGAAAGGGCTTGAAGTTATGAAGAGGTTTTCGCCTGATGCGATAATCGCCTTAGGAGGAGGCTCACCTATAGACGCTGCAAAAGCCATGTGGATGTTTTATGAATATCCAGAACTTAGTTTTGATGGCTTAAAACTCAAATTTATGGATATAAGAAAACGTGCTTTCAAATATCCACACTCTCATAAAATTCCTTTGATTGCAGTTCCAACCACTTCGGGAACGGGCTCGGAAGTAACATCATTTGCGGTAATTACGGATAAGAAAGAAAATATAAAGTATCCTCTCGCTGATTATTTCCTTACTCCAAGTGTTGCCATAATCGACCCTGATTTTGTAGCATCTCTTCCAAAATCTCCTACAGCTGACACCGGCATGGATGTGCTGACTCACGCCATTGAAGCATATGTTTCCACTATGGCAAGCGATTACACAGATGCCCTTGCCGAAAAATCCATAAAATTGGTCTTTAAATATCTAAAAAAAGCTTATGAAAACGGAAGCAACGACCCAGAGGCTCGTGAAAAAATGCACAATGCTTCATGCATCGCCGGAATGGCGTTCACAAATGCATTTTTGGGACTTAATCATTCTATGGCTCATAAACTCGGCGGTGAATTCCACGTTCCTCATGGAAGAGCCAATGCGATTTTGCTGCCATATGTGATAAAATATAACGCATCTCTTCCATCTAAATTTGCTGCATTCCCCAAATATGAAAGCTACAAAGCAGATAAGAGATATGCCGAAATTGCAGAAATGGTAGGCGTTACAGGAGCAGACACGGCTCAGAGCGTTGATAATCTGGTACAATCGATTAAAAAGATGAACGAATCACTCAACATACCGCTAAGCCTCAAGGAATATGGTATTCCTGAGGAAGAATTTTTAAGTAAAGTCGACATGCTTTCCAAGCTTGCTCACGAAGACCAGTGCACTGGCACGAATCCGAGGTATCCTCTCATAAACGAGATAAAAGAAATTTATTTGAATTGTTATTACGGAAAGTAATCTTAAGCAAAAGTCATCGAATTTTTTCGGTGGCTTTTTTTTCAAAAATAAGTATTTGATGCTTGTTAAAATATAATTGATTTTTGACAAAAAATAAGATATAATGAGCTTATGTTTAAGACGTAAAGGAGTTATGTTGTGAGTATGAAAATAGCAAAGAAAATTTTAGCAACAAATTTGGCATTAATGAGTGCTTTTGCAGTAAGTGCCGCTGAACCGGTAGAGATTGAAAAACCGACTGATTCTCCCATAATCACAAAGAATGAAAAATCAACTGGAAAAAGAATAGTAAAAGGCATCGCAATAGGGGTAGCAGGCACCTTAGTGGTAGCTGCAGGAGTTGTAGCTGGTCTTTTTGTTAAAGATATTTCTGAAACACATAAAATGGATGAAAATGGGACATTCTTAGATGTTTCGAGCAAAATTTTTGAATGGTATTCAGATCCAATGATTAAAAGTTATATTGAAAAAAATAAAGATACGGAGTTAGGAAAAGCTCTTATATACTTGTTTGATATTTTGGATGGAAAAGAATCAATAAATAACAGGCGTATAATAAGAAATTTTAAGTGTGTATGCCGTTATATGGGGATTTCGGGAAATAAATCCGGATGTGATGAACTAAGACGTTTTTTGAATGAAAGTCTTAATAATGGAGTTGTACGTCTTTCTTTAGAATGTTTAACGCCTGATAGTATGTTAGCAGAGTGTTCACATTTACCTCGGAATGAAAATATAAAAAAATATAGTGTTCATGTAGGTAAATTTGCTAACTTTTCAAAATATAATAAAGGATTTATGAGAGTTGAGGTTACAGGTAGTAAT
>CAKUZC010000066.1 GCA_934718145.1 uncultured Eubacteriales bacterium
GCTGTAACGTTTTCCTTTGCAAAATTCGCATGGACCGTATATATCCGAAAGAAAATGCATTTCTATTTTTAGTATTCCTTCACCTTGACATGCCTCACAGCGTCCTCCTTTAACGTTAAAAGAAAATCTTCCGCTTTTAAATCCTTTTGATTTTGCATCGTTGGTAGAGGCAAATAACTCTCTTATATCGGTAAATACTCCGGTGTAAGTTGCAGGATTTGAACGGGGAGTCCTCCCTATCGGAGATTGGCTTATATCAATAACTTTATCTAAATTTTCAATTCCTCTAATTTCCTTGTGTTTCCCGGGAATATTTTTTGCTCTATTAAGTACTGAAGAAAGTTTTTTATAAATAATTTCATTTACAAGCGTTGATTTTCCCGAACCTGACACGCCAGTTATACCCGTAATGGTTCCAAGAGGTATAGAGACATTTAAATTTTTAAGGTTATGTTCTTTTGCTCCGATTATTTCTAAATATTTTCCAGTGCCTTTTCTTCTAGTTTCGGGAATTGGAATAAATTTTTTATGGCTTAAATACTGACCTGTTATAGAGTTTTTACAATTTTTTATATCTTCAACAGTACCAGCACAAACTATTTGGCCGCCATTTATACCTGAACCCGGACCAACATCGACAATATAGTCCGCAGCATACATTGTATCTTCGTCATGTTCCACAACAATTACGCTGTTTCCTGCATCCCTTAGGTTTTTTAAAGCGTCAATAAGCTTATCATTGTCGCGCTGATGAAGTCCTATGCTTGGCTCATCAAGGACATATAAAACACCCATTAATGCTGAACCTATTTGAGTTGCAAGACGTATTCGTTGACTTTCTCCACCTGAAAGTGTTCCTGAACTGCGTGAGAGAGTTAAATATTCAAGGCCTACATTTTGTAAAAATTGAAGTCTGTTATTTATTTCTTTCAGTATAGGAGATGCAATAAGTGAATCTTTTTCGCTCAATTTAATTGATTTTATAAATTTAATTAACTCTTTTACTGATTTTTCACATAGATCTGAGATATTTATATTTTCCACAGTAACTCCGAGAGCAGCATGGGAAAGCCGTTTTCCTTTACATTCATCACATGGAATTTCATTCATAAACGTTTCTATTTCTTGTTTAATCCAATTACTTCCGGTTTCTCGAAATCTTCTTTCAAGATTGGGGATAATGCCTTCAAAGGAATTCTTATATTTAGATTCTCCGTAAGAAGTTTTTCTTATTAAATCTAATTTTTCTCCATTTGTACCGTAAAGAATTATGTCCAGTATGTTTTCAGGTAAATCCTTAACAGGAGTATCAAGAGAAAATTTATACTTTTTTGAAAGAGCATCAAAATACATATTTGCAATTGAATTTCCTTCCATAGACCACCCGCTTCCCTTTATTCCACCTTCATGAATAGATTTATTTTTGTCCGGAACAACTAAATTTGGGTCTACTTTCATGAAAACACCAAGGCCGGTACATTTTTTGCATGCGCCGAAAGGGCTGTTAAATGAAAACATTCTTGGTGACAATTCTTCTATGGAAATGTTATGGATCGGACATGCATAATTTTTTGAAAATAATATATCTTTTTCCATATTTACGTTTACAGTAACTATTCCACCTGACAAATCACATGCTGATTCTACAGCTTCAGAAATCCTAGATTTAGCATCACTTTTAATTACTATTCTGTCAACTATTGCTTCTATGCTGTGTTTCTGATTTTTTGAGAGGTTTATATTTTCAGATAAATCATGAATTTCTCCGTCAATACGTGCTCTGACGAATCCACTCTTTTTCAAATTTTCTAATTCTTTAGAATGTTCGCCTTTTTTGCCACGAACAATAGGGGAAAGAATTTGAATTTTTACATTTTCACCCAACGCCATTATTTTGTCAGTGATTTGATCAATTGTTTGATGAGTAATTTCTCTATTGCAAATCGGACAATGTGGTATTCCAATTCTTGCATATAAAAGTCGAAGATAATCATAAATTTCAGTTACTGTTCCAACAGTTGAACGAGGATTTTTAGAAGTAGTTTTTTGATCTATTGAAATGGCAGGTGAAAGTCCTTCTATACTTTCTACATCGGGTTTATTCATTTGCCCTAAAAATTGTCTTGCATATGAGGAAAGTGATTCCATATATCTTCTTTGACCTTCTGCATATATGGTATCGAACGCAAGAGAAGATTTCCCTGAACCTGAAAGACCTGTAAATACTACAAGTTTATCTCTTGGGATAGTTAAATTTACGTTTTTAAGATTATGTTCTTTTGCTCCTTTGATTATTATATCTTGTGGCATAATATACGCTTCCTTTTTATGAATTTTGTATTTTTTGAATTTCATCACGAAGAAATGCAGCGTGTTCAAATTCCAGCATTTGTGCGGCTATTTTCATTTCTTTTGTAAGTTCTTTTATTATTTTTTCTTTTTCACGTTTATCGATTATCTTGTAGGAATTTTTTCGTTTTTTTGAATCTTTGCTGGATATCTCAATAATATCTGAAATTTTTTTAACAATTGTTTTAGGTGTAATACCATGCTTTGTATTGTATTCGGATTGGATTTTCCTTCTTCTTTCGGTTTCTTTTATAGCGATTTCCATTGATGGAGTAATTTCGTCTGCGTACATTATGACTTGTCCGTTAACATTTCGAGCTGCTCTTCCTATAGTTTGGATTAAAGAGCGTTCGGAACGCAAAAAACCTTCTTTGTCCGCATCCAGTATAGCTACAAGTGAAACTTCAGGAATATCAAGTCCTTCACGCAAAAGATTGATTCCTACAAGTACGTCCACTTTTCCTAAACGCAAATCACGCACAATTTCCATTCGTTCCATAGTATCTATGTCACTGTGCATATAAGTGACTTTTATACCTGCGTCTTTCAAATAAGAGGTTAGGTCTTCGGCCATTTTTTTAGTTAAAGTGGTTACGAGTACTCTTTCTTTTTTTTCAGCTCTTACATTTATTTCGTGTATTAAATCATCTATTTGTCCCGAAATTGGCCGTACTGAAATTTCTGGATCTAGCAGTCCGGTTGGACGTATTACTTGCTCAACTACATTTTTACTTTTTTCAAGTTCGAAATCTCCCGGAGTTGCACTTACGAATATAACTTGATTTATCTTTGAATAAAATTCGTCGAAAGTCATTGGTCGATTGTCATATGCGGAAGGCAGTCTAAATCCGTATTCTATCAAATTTTCTTTTCTTGATCTGTCGCCGGCATACATAGCTCTTGCTTGAGGAAGTGTCACATGCGATTCGTCAATAAACATCAGAAAATCTTTAGGAAAGTAGTCAAAAAGCGTAAAAGGAGTGCTTCCCGCAGGACGACCTGAAAGTACTCTTGAATAATTTTCTATTCCTTTGCAAAAGCCTATTTCTTCAAGCATTTCAGTGTCATAATTTACTCTTTGTTCAATTCTTTGAGCTTCTATAAGTTTGCCGTTTTCTCTGAAATACTCTACTCTTTGATGCATTTCATCTTTTAATTCTTGAATGGATTTCATAAGTTTTTCTTTCGGAACAATATAGTGTGAAGCGGGATATATCGCAGCATGCTTTAAAATTGCCGTAATTTCACCTGTAAGCGGATTTACTTGGCAAATTCTATCTATATAATCGCCAAAAAATTCTACTCGTATTGCGCTTCCTGAAGAAGCTGCGGGAAATATTTCTACAGTATCTCCTCTTACTCTAAATTTATTTCTCGTAAAATTAACATCATTTCTTTCATATTGAAGTTCAACAAGTTTTTTTATCAATTTATCTCGGCTTTTTTCTGTACCTGGACGTAATGAAATTACCATGGTTTTGTAATCTATCGGGTTTCCTAAACTATAAATACATGATATGCTCGCAACTATAATTACGTCATTTCTTTCAAAAAGGGCGGAAGTAGCTGAGTGTCGAAGTTTATCTATTTCATCATTGATGGAAGAATCCTTTTCTATATAAGTGTCAGTTGCTGCTATATATGACTCGGGTTGATAATAATCATAATAGGAAACAAAATATTCTACTGCATTGTGAGGAAAAAATGTTTTAAATTCAGAACACAGTTGAGCTGCAAGTGTTTTGTTGTGTGCCAGCACGAGAGTTGGTTTTTGAACTTGCTCAATTATGTTTGCCATAGTGAAAGTTTTTCCTGAACCTGTAACTCCCAGTAAGGTCTGTTCTTTATTTCCGTTTTTTATACCGCGAGATAAAGATTCTACAGCATTTTTTTGATCCCCACATAGTTTGTAATCGGATTCTATTTCAAATTTCAATTTTATCTCTCCTTACTGTAAAGTAATTTTCTACAATATATTCTAACATATTTTTAAAGCTTGACAAATCTTTATAATTTTGTTACTATTAAATAGTATATGATTGTTTAAAATGACAAGAGAATTTCGGGAGGATGGATACATGATAAGTGTAATTAACATATCAAAGAAGTTTGGCAAGACAGATGCTCTTACAGACATCAGCTTTGATGTGAATAATGGAGAAATAGTAGGGCTTTTAGGAGAAAATGGTGCCGGAAAATCAACACTTTTAAGGATAATAAGTACTATGCTTTCTCCGACGAGCGGTACTGCTATTGTAAATGGATATGATATAATCGAAAATTCAAAAGATGTCCGAAAGAATGTAGGTATCTTGTTTGGAAGTGAAGTTGGTCTTTACGAGCGCCTAACCGCTAGAGAAAATATAGAATATTTTGCTAGACTCAACGGAATGAATAAAAAACAATGTAACGAGCGTGTAAATTACTTAATAGAAAGGTTTTCGTTTGCTGACTATGCAGATAAACAAGTTGGCTCTTTTTCAAAAGGAATGAAACAAAAGATTGCAATAGCACGTTCCATAGTACATGATCCGTCTGTTATGTTGTTTGACGAACCTGATTCAGGCCTCGATTTTAGAGCTGCAAGAACAGTATTTGATTTTATGGAAGCTTGTAAGAAAGAGGGCAAATCAATAATTTTTTCCAGTCATTCAATGGAAAGTATAAAAAACTATTCCGACAGAATGGTGGTTATACATAAAGGACATATAGTGAAATCTTTTGATGTAAAATCGTATAGAGAACAGTATACAGAACGAGAAATCAATGATATTCTGTTTAATCTAGTTTGTGATGGTGATGAAAATGTTTAGACAAGCTCTTATCATATTTTTAAAAGAACTTAAATGTATAATACGTGATAAAAAAACTTTCATATTTGGCTTATTGCTTCCACTTATGCTTGTTCCTTCTATGTTGTTTATAGTTGATTTTTCAACAAAGAATATGCAGGGTCAAGTTATGGAAAATGTGAACGTAGCAATGGACAACAAGGACAATTCTTTATATAATTTTTTGAATGCTCAAGATGTCATTACCGTTGTGGATGTAGATAATTTTCAAAAAGCTCTTGACTCAGGAGCAATATCCGCTTATATAAAAGTGAGTAAGGACATAGATGAAAAAGTAATAAAAAAAGAAAATTTTGACCTTGAAGTAAAATATAATGAATCTTCCATAAATTCTATGATGGCGTTATCGACAGTATCTCAGTATGAAAATGCGTACAGATATTTGATTGCAAATTATGATTTCAAGACAGTTGATAATTTAAGAGAATCGATAGCTATTAAAATTGATTTGTCTCAAATAGACGATGTTCCTAAGATAGATACAAGCTCCCTGTATTTTAGTATGCTTGTTCCGATGATGCTTATACTGTATTGTTGTATGGGATCTTCCGGAACTGCTGCGGATGTGAGTGCGGGTGAAAAGGAACGTGGTACGCTTGAACCTCTTTTGTCTACAGGTGCGAGTAGGTCGAGTATTGTTATCGGGAAACTTTTGGCAACTACTTTAATG
>CAKUZC010000067.1 GCA_934718145.1 uncultured Eubacteriales bacterium
GGCCATTGTTGTTGTTGCTGTGGCCATTGTTGCTGTTGTGGTTGTTGAACCTGGTTTGGCCGTGCTCGCTTAACCTGAGGAAGCTGTTGTTGCGGCACTTTTTGTCCTTCTAGTACTCCAAATCTTTCTATTTCCAAACGTGTTGAACAGTATAAAATTATTAAACTAACCGCAATCTTATCAAGTCTAATATACATATTCCATCTTTCCGTTATATCATTTTTATCTAAAGATAACTTTTTTTCCAACTTTGCTAAATTTGACTTTATAGCTCCTAATGCTTCTGTTGTAGCTTTTTTTCCTAATAAATACTTTTCTGTTAGATCTATTAAAACATCGTAGTCTCCAATACCTAATCTTTTAAACGCATCATAATCTGCTATATTTTGGATTATAGCAGAAATATTTTTAAAAGCATTTGTATTTTCCTTTTTGGACGATTTGAAATTAGATTTCATTTTTTTCAAATTTATAGCTATTCCACTTTTACCTAAAATTTCATCTAAAATAGCTCTTCTAAGTTTTTCATCTCGCATATTATTCACGTTAAGCTTGCTTTTACAGTCTGGTATTAAATTACCTAAGAAACTTGCAATATTAGAAGTATTTGCTAAATTATTTGCATTTAATTCCTCAGGAATTTCAATAGATTTGTACTCGATACCAGTACTTTTTCCTAATATTGCAGAAAATCTCTTATGTGCTGTAATTGGATCTGTCATAAATATACACGCTCCTTACTTAATTTTTTGTATAAGTCTATACTCTTCCATTATATAAATATTTATAAATCTAGTCAACTATTTTTACAACAAAAAATTATATAATTTATGAAAAATCAACATATTTGTGCATTGCTTTCAATTAAGACGTAAAAAACCACGCTATATCCGCGTGGTTACATTTTTGTGCTAACAAATTTATTATTTTAAATAAAATTTCTAAATTACTTCTTCTAAAATAAAACTAGACATCTATTCCATTACCTCCGGAGCATCTACTTTGAACATTTCCAATATACTCTTTATAATAACTTTCACACAGCGGCATAAATACAATCTTGCATGTGTAAGTTCAGCGTCACCTGATATGACTTTACATTTTGAATAAAATTTATGGAAAAGCGTCGCAAGAGATATTACATAGCGCGTTATTTTTGTGGGGTCATAATTTAAAGAGGCATTTAAAAGTTCAGATGGATACAATGCTATGAAGTATATGAGATTCTTTTCAGACTCATCTTTTAAAATATTTAAATCAACTTCTTCACTTATATCATCTTTTGTCTGTCTAAAAATACTACAGATACGTGCATATGCATACTGAACGTAATAAAGCGGATTTTGCATATCCTGTTTTACAGCTAGATCTAGGTCAAAATCCATGCCCGAACTTGCTTCATGAGTATTAAATATAAATCTTGCAGCATCTGCACCTACTTCATCAATTAGATCTGAAAGTTGGACAGATTTTCCGGTTCTTTTGCTCATACGTACAACTTCGCCATCTTTCATAAGTCTTACCAACTGTACAAGTATAATTTTGAGACGGTCTCGGTCTATACCCATAGCTTCCATTACACCTTTCATTCTTTCCACATGGCCATGATGGTCCGCTCCCCAAATGTCAATACAGGTATCAAAACCTCTAGTTACAAATTTATTGTAATGATAAGCTATATCTGCTGCAAAATATGTGGGTATGCCATTATTTCTTACAAGTACGTCATCTTTTTCCGCTCCAAATTTTGTAGATGTGTACCACAATGAACCATCTTTTTCGTAGGTATATCCACGTTCCTTTAAAATTTCAATTGCCTTTTGAACATCCCCATTACTATGAAGCTCACTCTCGTGAAACCAATTATCGTAAATTATTTTATATTTTTCCATATCTCTTTTCATTCGAGCTATATTTTTCGGAAGAGCAAATTCAACAAGAGCTTCTTTACGCACTTCATAGTCCTTGTTTAGATAGCTTTTTCCGTTAATATCATAAAATTCTTTGGCAAGTTCAACTATATCATATCCCTGATAACATTCTTCGGGAATAGAAACAGAATCCTCTCCGCAACATATTTGTCTATACCTTACATCAAGCGATAAACCAAATTTTTCTATCTGGTTTCCGGCATCGTTTATATAAAATTCTTTATAAACATCGTATCCTGTTTTATTTAAAATAGAGGCAAGACAATCTCCAAGAGCTCCTAGTCTTGCATTACCCATATGCATGGGTCCGGTAGGATTTGCCGAAACAAATTCAACCATAACTTTATGACCTTCGCCATAATTACTTTCTCCGTAAGAACTGCCAAATTTAATTACTTCTCTCAAAGTTTCTGAAAAAAACTCACTTCCTAAGAAGAAATTAATGAATCCCGGACCTGCTATTTCAGTTTTTTGAATTCCTATTCCTTCTAATGACAAATTTTTTAAAATCAAATCGGCTATTTTTCTGGGAGGCATTTTCAACTCTCTTGCTGATACCAAGGCTATATTGGTGGATAAATCTCCATGACTTTTATCTGCCGGCGTCTCAACATTGAAATCACCGGAAAAATTTTGTAATATTTCACCTTTTTGAACTAAATCTGATATTGTGTTATTTATTGATTTTTTTATATTTTCTATTGTTTTTTCTAGATTGTACATAACTTCTCCTTGTTATCTATCTTTCTAAAATTTATTGTAATTTTGTTGGTACCTAAAGATATAGAGTTTATGTCTATAGTGTATTCAAGTGTTAATTTACCGCATTTTTCGTCAAAATCAAAATAAATACACTTCGTGTATACAGAGACCATCAAGGCTTCATTTCCAACATTGTATGGACAATAATGACGCTTATCTTTTTCAAGGATAATTTTAGTTTTAATACTCTCATTTTTTATCATTTCTACCCTATTGGGCATATCAATTTTAACTACGCACATTCTATACTTTCTAGGTTCTGTACTGTCATATTCTTTATAGATTATATAGAACTTATCTCCAACTTTTTTGAAATCTCCTGTAGTGCTTATTTCTATTAAATCCTCTTCATCATCAATTTCTCTTAATGATTTAATATTTATCAGATAATTTTCTTTAATGTTTTTCAGCCCCTTCAGAATTTTTAATAATCATTAATGTTAATTTTAAAAACATTTTTACTTATGTCATATCCCAGAAATATTTTTGCGGTTTTAGAAAACATTTCTGTATCTCCACTGACATAAAATTTTAAATATCCATCCGTGGTAGAATCATTTATTAAACTTAAATTCATCATATGTTCCTTTGCAAATTTAGCTGTTTCAAATCCGGAATCAATCAAATTTATTTTACCAAGTGTTACTTTTTCTATGATATTTTTTATTATGGGATAATGGGTACATCCTAAAATTATTGTGTCTACATTGCAATCCAGCAAATAACTTACATAAACATTTACAGCGTCTAAAAGTTCTTGATTTTTTTCCAGTAATTTTCCACTTTCAATAATGTCAACCAATTTCGGACATCCTTGTGTAAAAACTTTTATATTAGAATTCAATTTCAATAAACAGGTATCGTATGCCTTACTTTTTTTTGTAGCTTCAGTACACATGATCCCTATCTTACCATTATGAGTTTTACTTATAGCAGACAAACAAGTCGGATTTATAACTCCTATAGGGGACGAAAAATCATCATACATTTCATTTAGACAAGAAGTTATTGTACCACATGCCGCAATTTTAATTTTAGGAGAAAAAGTATTTAAAAAATCAATATCCTGACGAGTATATTTCTTTATTTGCTCTTTATCCTTAGAACCATAAGGAACTCTAGCAGTATCCCCAAAATAAATTATATTTTCATGTGGCATAATTTTTTTCAATTCTTTAAAAAGCGTAAGACCTCCCAATCCGGAATCAAAAATCCCTATAGGAGCATACATTACTTTATCGGAGTTTTTGTCATTTTTGTACAGTCCCAATTTTTTGTCCCCCTTCACTCATTTATTTACGCTGTAGAGCAAAATTTATAAGTTGGTCAATTAAGTCGGGAAAATCAACACCTATTTCTTTCATGAGTTTTGGATACATGCTAATACTTGTAAATCCTGGAGAAGTATTTATTTCGTTTAGCAAAACTCGATCTGTACCCTCTTCGACAAAGAAATCTACTCTTGATAATCCGCTACAACCCATTACTTTATATGCCAAAACTGCAATTTTACGAATTTCTTCCGAAATATTGTCCGGTATTCTTGCAGGAATAAACAGTTTTGATGAATCATTTATGTATTTTGCTTCATAATCGTAAAATCCACCAGACGGAGCTATTTCTCCCACACATGAAGCAACGGGATTTTCATTTCCAAGAATCGCACATTCAACTTCTTTTCCTGTTATTCCTTCTTCTATCAATATTTTTTGATCTTCTTTTGCAGCTTTTTTTATTCCTTCTATTAGTTCCTCACGATTATCAGCTTTGCTTACTCCCACAGAAGAACCTGCGTTTGCCGGTTTTATAAACATTGGATATTTTTTTATTATTTCCTCAGTTTCCCTAATACATTTTTCAGAATCTTTTTCAAAATCGTAAGCATAAAACCAATTAAATGCCGGTTTACTTATTCCCAAATACGACAACATACAGTTAGTTATCACTTTATCCATGCAAGCTGCCGATGAAGTTGTATCACATCCGACAAAAGGAATTTGAGAAAGTTCCAATAATCCTTGCATGGTACCGTCCTCGCCATTTTTTCCGTGAAGAACTGGAATAACAGCATCTAATCTTATTTTTTCAAATTTTCCATTTCCATCTTTAACAACTAGACCTTTAAAAGAAGAGTCCGGTGAAATAAAAGCACTTCTCTTTGAATTACTGGTTTCCCACTCTCCATTACCTATTTTGTTGTAATCTTCTGTAATTAGAAACCATTCTCCTTGTTTCGTAATTCCTATAGGGTATATATCGTACTTATCCTTACGAATATTATTAACTATGGCTTGTGCAGAAGTTCGGGAGACTTCATGTTCGGAAGATTTTCCTCCAAATATTATCCCAATATTAATTTTTTTCATCAAAAATACCACCTTAAAACAAAAATTTTCAAATACTAATATTATACCACTAATCACATGCAATTGTTACATATATTTAAAGCCTTTATGTAGCCCATACATCAATTTTTATTCACAAAATACTCAAAATAATATACTTCGACGGTATAATTATTTCTCCTTTACATATTGATTTAAAGTTAGATTTGAGATAATATGGTGTCCAATGGTTTATTGTTGTACTAAAAATATCTAAACGTAATATTATTTTAGGAGAATATAAATGCAATCTATTGAAGTAAAAAATGACAAAAAAAATATAATTGTAATAGGTACAGGCGGTACAATTGCAGGAACAGGAGAGGAAGGAGTAACTTCATCCTACGATTCAGCTCAAGTTAAAGTAGATAAACTCGTTTCAGATATTCCGGCATTGGAATCTGTTGCCAACGTTACATCAAAAAATCTATTTAGCGTGGATAGCTGCGATATAAGTTGGAGTCACTTAACTAAACTTGCGAAGTATATTAACAGCTCTTCTGAAAAAAGCGACGTTGACGGATTTGTAGTAACTCACGGTACTGACACATTGGAAGAAACAGCATACTTTTTAAATCTAGTTTTAAAAACAAACAAACCTGTAGTGCTGACGGGTTCAATGCGTCCGGGTACGGCAATAAGTGCAGACGGCCCATTTAATTTGTATCAAGCAGTGTCGCTTGCAGCTAACGATCAATCTGCTAATAAAGGTGTTTTAGTTGCATTTTCAGACCAAATATACGGAGCTAGAGATGTTTCAAAAATAAACACATTCCGCAC
>CAKUZC010000068.1 GCA_934718145.1 uncultured Eubacteriales bacterium
ATCAGTAAAAATAAAAATTCCAAATTAGAATATGTATCTGCGGCAGATATTACATCTGAAGAAGTGAGTACGGTTGTAAACAATTATTCCGAACTGGCCGCAGCAATTACCAGCAACAATAATTACGACACAATTTATTTAAATGCAGATATAGAAATAACAGCAAGAATTAACTTCCCTCCCACTAAAACAAATTTAACCATAAATGGAACATACACAAACGATCAAGGCATTACCACTCGCCACACTCTTACTGACATGAATTCTGCTTCAATTACAAATTCTATATACATTGCTTCAGCAACTTCTGAGATAAACGTAACCTTATGTAATATGGATATAGTAGGGAAAAATTATTACGGAATAGTTGCGGTTGAGTCGGCAAGCTCTACGAAATCCGTTACTTTAACATATGAAAATGTCAACTATACAGGACCGCAAATCAGCTATAATCGCCAGGGAGCGGTAAGATATATTGATTCAAACATTACAATCCAAACTTTGTCCGGTTACGCTTCTCCTTCAAATGAACTTGCAGAAGCAAACAGGGTTGAAATCGGCGGCAAAACAACAATACATCATACGAGCACAGGAAGTGCTATGTTTTGGCTCACTTATGCAAACTCATCTTTTAAAATTCTGGAAAACGCAAATGTAAATATAACTTCAGATTCAAGAGAAACTTTTTACTGTGATTACAGCCCGGATATAACGATAGAAAAAGGTTCAAATGTCGTAATAAATACTCCAAGAGGAATGTTTTACGATACAGGTTCTTCTCAACTTGCAAAATCTTTTTTAATTGACAAAAATGCAAATCTAAAAATAACTCAATCCGCTGTAAAATCGGGAGTAGGCACAATTAGGTGCAGTGGAGATTTTATAGTTTCAGACGGCGCAAGTTTGTACATAGCCAACACTTTATCTTCTTCTGCTCCACTTATTCAAATGACAGCTACAGCAACAGTTAAATTTGAAAATCCAAAAAGCGTAGTTCTTTACAATAAAAATGGAAATCTAATTCGATGGACTTCAGGAACCGGAAAAGTAAATATAAATTCTCAAATTGTAAATTACTGGCTTTCTGCGAAGGATTTTCCCGATGCCGGAACTTTATCTGATACACCTCTATACATTTGGAATAAATCTAACCAAAATAATGTAGAAATAGACGCGTCCACTTCAACTTCATCAACAACCGCAGTTTCAACTAATATGACCTCATCTGATTCTCAGACTCCACCGAGTTTACAAACATTTAGTTTACAAAATGTAAGAGTACTATCAATGGGGCAGCTTTCTCTTAAAGTAAATACAATCTCCGATACTGACACCAATATTACGGGAACTACCAATTATTCATCAAACTTAAAAGCAGAATTTTTAATTTCTTCCGTAACAAAAACTATTGAAGGTACTTCTAATACTTCCGGTTCTTTCTCATTAACTTTGCCAGAGCTTCTTCCAGTTGACACATCAGTTAAAATAACTTCAAATGATAATTTTAAAAATAGAACTGAAACTGTATCTGTCGTTTATGCAGGAGCGCTTGAATTTAAAACAGTTCCAAATACTCTTAATTTCAAAAATACAATCATTCCAACTGTTAAAACTATTATTCCCAGGCAAGAACCCGATTGGTCTATAGTAATTTCTGATTCCAGATTAGCAAGTTCAGATTGGAATCTATATGCTTCTGTTAAAAATCCATTTACTTCTACTAACAATCATACTCTTAAAGATGCGCTTGTCTTTATTGATGAAAAAAACAAAAATTTTATTATAAATGATGAACTCACTAAGATTTATTCCGGAAAAGCAGTCTCATCTCCAACAGATACAACCGTCAAATGGTCTGAAAACCAAGGTGTTCTGCTTGACATCAATCCACAAAATGTCCGGGATGAATCATACTCAACTAATATAACATGGACTCTTTCTGACGCTCCTTAATCTATTTATGTTAAAAATTATGTGATATAATTAAAAAAACAACGAAATCACTGGAATTTTTACTCAGCCAAATTATTGTTAACTTATTAATCATCCAAATGATTCACAGCATATTTAGCTTCATCCTTAGTAAAATTATCACCATATTTAGAAATTAATTGATCATAAATTCTTTGTTTAGACATATTCATAGTACTTCTATAGTATTTTGCCGTTTCTAATGCATTTTGATTCCAATCACATTCAATATTATCTACTGCGTATTTAGCAGTATCTGAATCGAATTTTTCACCATACTTAGAAACTAATTGATCAAATGTCTTTTGTTTGGACATATGCATTGTTTTTGTATAAAATTCAGTACTTTTCAATGCACTCTTTTGTTCTTCTGTTGGCTCATTGCCTAATGAGTATATAACTACAATTTCACTTCCTTCTGGAATTTGTTCGGTAGCCTTTACACTTTGTTTAATAAAACCACCTTTTGTTATATTATCGGAATATTCTTTTTTAAAAACGCAACTCAAATTTTTTTCTTTACACCAATCTGATATTTCATTTTCCTGCATTCCGCTAAAATCAATTACTCTAATCTTATTTGCTTTATTTCTTTTTGTTATATTGCTTGCTGATTTAGAATTTGAACCAATTGTTACTTTTTTATTACGATTTACCGCGACTGTTAGTATAAAAAATAAAGAAAACGCAATCGTTAAAATTATTTTTGTATTTTTCTTCATTTTGTCGTGAAATTTCCACATAAAAAATATTCCTATCGGAGGATAAACTACCATCATTAACCACATGAACCAATTTTTAGTATAAAATTTATTGTTTTTACCATGTTGAAATTCTTTTGTAACGTTTTCAACTTTAATTTTTTCTTTTCCTATAAGTTCTAGTTGACGTCCACATTTTGTACACACAATAGCATCTTTATCAATTACCTTACCACAAAATCTACAACTTTTTTTATTATCTTCCATCATAAATCATCCTACACATAATATGGATTTGGCTTAGATAAAATAAAAATTAAATCTATTATGACACCAATACCAAATAACCCAAATGTTAAAATATATAGAACTCCTATGCCATTTTTTCTCTCGTAAAATTTATGTACACCGAGAACACCAAAAAATATACATAATATTAATGTTATCCATTTATCGCATTCTTTTCCTAATCTACCATTTACTGTATTTACATTATTAATGATAACTTGTGAATTTAAATCATTCCTGTCTAATTTTAATTTTTCAATTTGCTTACCACATCTAACGCAAATTACCGCATCAATCTCAACTTCATTTCCACAGAATTTGCAAAATTTATTTTTCACAAACTTATCCACCCTTTATTGATTAAAATAATATAATATTCTTATATGTTGTTAATTATATCATATTTCATCTCAAAAAGCAACGTGTAATTGTGGTTTTCTCTATTTATTTTCATTTTGAATAAGATTATATAAGAAACAACAAATCCGCCGGTAATATTTCCAGCGGACAATTTATATATACTTAAACTATAGATTTTTTCTTTCTGTTGCAAGCGGCTATTCCAAGTATTATTAAAGTACTCATCGATAACAAAGACGTCCATAATAGAATGTTGCTATCATCTCCGGTTTGAGGATTTTCTGAATCTTCGTAAATTTCCTCTGCTTTCTTAACTTCAAAATTCGTACTAACCTCTCCATCTGTATAAATAAATGTAATCTTATGTTCATCGGCAGAAAGTGTTTGAAGATATTCATTTTTCAAAGTGACAATTGTCGAACCCGAAGCAAGTATGTAATTCTCAGAATCAACCCATTCGTCATCGACTTTGATTCCTACAAATTTTGATAGATCTCCATTAATGCGGAAAGTTATAGATCCGTCGCTATTTTGCGTCCAAACACCATTTACTCCTTCAATTACTTTATAATCTGATGTTGTGTCGGATGCTTCCGGCGTCATATTCAAAACGTTGTAGATCTGCATTGTTTCACCGCCGTCGTCCAAATCTATTTGATCGGATTCCAATGGAATCTCCTGATCGTTTATGTAAAGCTTTGTGTTTTTATCGAAATGATATCCTTCCTCCATACCTGAATCGGAAATTTTGAAATATACACCATAAACATAATTCTTTCCAGACTCAAAACTTGTTAAAAGCTTGTCCTTATAACGGTTGTTCCGGTAATCACTAGACGTAATACCATAACCGCTTTTGTCATCGGCGTCCCATCTCTCGTGGTCAATATCTACATAGGGAGAAGTAACATTTCCGGTAAAACTTGGCTTATCTCCAACTTTGAATTTAATAGTAGCTCCATCAAGGTGAATTTCTTCAAGAGCCTGACCCGGGCGCATACTTGTGCCGTAAGTTATACGACAGTTCTTGCCATTCTCCGGTACATTAACAAAGGAATCAAAAGGCAAGCTTTTTCCGTTCAGTGTAACGTTTTCTTCCTTCAAATCACTGCTGAAAGCATAGCCCTCTTTAGCTTTTAAATATATAGAATATTTATATCTTCCACCTTTTTCAAAGGTATCAAATCTCCCAGGACCATCGCTCTGATAATAACTATCATTGGAATACCAGTAGGCAGTGGTAGTTAAAGTATCACCCGTGACTTTTTCTTGTTTTTCCCAGCACTCATATAAAATGTCATATTTATCCTGATCGGCACCTGTTCGTTTAGCTGTTGCCTTTGGGGTACTGTCCGGTTGATAGTCAAGCTCCACACCCTCAACGTCTATAGTGGTAATAGCATTGCCTTCAGACAGATTAATTGTTTCAACTTTAGTAGCACACATCTGACCGTCGTTTCCATAATTCCGTCCTCCCTCCTCTACGTATTTACCGTTCACCATAACGTTGGTTGTGATGTTAAAGCAATAGCCTTCTTTTGGTTTCACCCGAATACTGTAAGCATAGCTTTTTCCGCTTTCAAAAGTGGTGAGTGTCGGTGAATCATCATTTGAATGCCAGGCAGCAACGGATTTGCCGTCTTTATCAACTTGCTCCCAGCATTCATAGACAATCTCGTATTTATCCTGATCATCGGCGGTTACCTGAGCCATTTTCTGCGGTTCATCGCCCGGCTTATATTCGAATTTCACATTTTTAACTATGATTTCGGAAACTATCTTTGGATTATCAGCTGCAAATACCGGAATCGGCATAAGCGAAACCACCATACAAAGTGTAAAAAACACTGCCATAAGTTTTCTTGCCAAATTAATTTTCATAATTTCCTCTCCTTTTAATTAAAATATTTTTATAAATCTTGCCCACAAAAGATTATATATTAGAATCAAAAATATGTAAATAGGTTTATATTAAAATTGCAATTAAATAATCTTATATTTAATAATAGTTATAATGCAAAATTGTAAAGATTTATAAAAAGCTAAGTATCGGCAGATTTATTCATTTCATTTTCTCCATGGAGATTCATAAACTTTTGACGCTATGGTATAATGAGTAGTAGTAGCTTCAATAGTTACCAAAGTTAAAAATTCTGGACAATGACGAAAACCTTGTTGATTAGTAATAACAATATAAACTTTAAGGCGGTGACATGTTTATGCCATATTTTTTAAATAGCATTACACCGGTAAATCAGTTCACTAAAACCACGAAAGAAAAGTACTTTGTGGATAAATCGGAATTGATAGAGAAAATGAATGAATTAGTTGGCACGGCATCTCAGTATGTTTGCATAACAAGACCCCGAAGATTCGGCAAGACAATAAACGCCATGATGCTCGCTTGTTATTATTCCAAAAATGCTGACTTTAAAAAGCTCTTTGATAAACTTGA
>CAKUZC010000069.1 GCA_934718145.1 uncultured Eubacteriales bacterium
ATCTCTCGAGGAAGGCGAAGGATTTATAAAAAAATAAAATAAAACTATTAGAAATTTTTCAATATTTAAAAACAGTTTATCATTTACAGATTTATCTAACAATTTGGGCGACGTAATGCAACGAAATGGTATGATGGTGCCTTATCATACACTAGCAGATTATGAGTACATATTTCAAAATGAGTAATAAAATAGTTAAATTTTTTAAGTGGTTTGGAATATCAATCGGTGTCTTATTTTTAATAGTAGTTATTCTTAGCGTATTATTTATAGGAATAATGAACAAAAAGGTAAAATATACTTTCTCTTTGATAGAATTAAAAATAAAGATGTTGATTACAATGTAAAAAGCTATAAAAACTAGGTTCATATGTGTATATTTTGGTCTGTGAGAGTTATACAAAGCTAAACTACGAAATGGGCAAAGTTATACGAAGCAAAAGCATAGATAGTTTTTGTAAAAAAGACAGAAAGATTTTCTATTTATTTAAAAACCTCAAGAATTCATTAGAAAAATGCGGTATTTCGTGCGACTATTTATTTTTCTACAAAAATAGACAAGGGAATGTGATTTTCTGAGGAGTATCAAAGGGCTGATCGAATGCTTTCACACACTTCAAAAAATAAATACAACTCGTGTGTTTGTATCAAACATTTAATGATTAGACATACTGGTATATTAATTTAGATAAAATGTAGTTTTATGTGGCAATTACTTCTAGTTTTGATGGTAGTTGTCATATTTTTTAGAATTTCAATATGCTATCAATATATTGCAACTTAAAAAAGTTTCGTAATTTTTAAAATTCTCAATCAGTGCACTTAATTATTTCAGAATATATTCAAAATCGCTTTAGAATATAATTTAACATAAATCCGCCGGTAGTGTTGTCGGCGGACGTTTTTATATATTTTAATGTTTAAAAGTTAAATTATATGTTTTTTCTTTCTGTTGTAAATAATCATCCAGAGTATCCCTAAAGCACTTATCAAAAACAAAGAAGTCCACAATAAAATATTACCATTGTCTCCGGTCTGAGGGTTTTCCGAATTTTCGTAAATTTCTCCTGATTCTTTAATTTCAAAGCTTGTACTGCATTCTCCGTCTGTATAAACAAATGTAATTTTATGTTCGCCTACGGAAAGCGTTTTAAGATACTCATTTTTTAAAGTAACAATTGTTGAACCTGAGGCAGTTACATAATTTTCCGGATCAATCGATTCATCGTCAATTTTAATTCCTGCAAACTTCGATAAATCTCCATTGGCACGGAAAGTAAGTGTATCATCAGTGTTTTTTATCAAAGAACTGTTTTCTCCTTCGATTATTTTATAAACATCTGGGTCTGATATTTGAGATGTTGTTGACGAATCATTAATTAAATTTAATTTACAATTAAAATGATATCTTGTATAGTACTCGTCTCTTGTCTCCTTAACAATAGGTTTTCCTGTTTTTTCATCTTGACCAGTTCCCTTATATGTTAATTTAGAACCTGTATATTCTATATATACAAATTTTAACGCGTAAGAAGCATTTGCATCAATATTACCCACTAAAGTCATTATTGCTCTATTTTTAGATTTATTCCCAACTATTTTTATCAAAGCTTCGGAGGCATCTTCCGTCTTAACAAGATGGTTTTTATCACTATTTGCAAATTTATAATATTTAGTTTTTTCTAAATCAGACATAGCGCGAAGTGCCATGGATAGATTGTCTTCTTTTGTAAAGTCAATAACATAATCAGAACCCTTTTTTAGATTTATATCATCAGTTACTTGGCAGTCTGTGAAATTATCACGAACAGTTGTTTCATCTGTTGCACCCGGGTTGTCCGTAACTCCTTTAACTTTTGTTCCGGCAAATAATGTAGCTGTAAGTGTCTTTCTACCTGAAGATACTGTTGCTGCAGCATTGTCGTATTGAGTTCCATTTACTTTAAAAACCCCATCATAAAACACTGCGGTTTTAGGTTTTATAGGGAAAACATAGCCTTCCTTAGCGTTCAAAGTAATTACAAAGTTGTATTTTTCTCCTTCTATAGGTTTAAGTTTTTCGCCAGGTTGTATGATTGAGCCTGATTGTGAAGAGCACCATTTTTGGTCTTCAATAGTATAATTGCTGTTCTCATCAACCGTTGCAAACGTTACTTTTTCGCTTGACCATAATTCATTTGTTACACCCTTTATATTTACCTCTGTGATATCTGTTTCTGCTGCAAAAATCTGAATTGGCACAAATGAAACTAACATACAGAGAGTAAAAAACATTGCCGTAAATTTTTTGGATAATTTAACTTTCATAATTTTCTCCTTTATTTGAAATATTTTTATAAAACTTACTTATAAATAATTATATATTAAAACAAAAAACATACAAGTAAATTCACGTTAAAAATAATAAATTTCCAACAATTAATTTTAACTTTGCAAAATATATTTATATTATATATAATAAATAAAGAGTATAAATTTCAGGAGGTAAGAGTTATAAAAAATAAATCACTTGCATTCGCTGTAATGATATTATGTTTTTTATTTACTATGGGTTGCAGCAATAATAACAATCAAACTTCAGAAAATACTGATTCAAAAACAAATAATATAAATATTTATGACAACTTAATTGCTGCAAATGAAAAATACGGTTCAAAAAAAGAACAAATATGTAAATCAAACTTTAAATGTGAACCATCTGAAATTAGCGAAAAAGTTATTATCGCACCGACATGGGAAGTAGATATTTTTACCAATCACGTTGATAGTATAAAGCACATTTCCGGTCCAACAGGTCATGGATATGATATAAATCAGTTATATATCAAAGACAAAAAAATAACCTACATTACAACAGGTGTAGGTGCCTGCAACCTTATGGACGCAGTTTTAGCTCTTGGTTGTACTCCTTGTAAAGAAATATTATTTATAGGAGCTGTAGGTGCATTAGATAAAGATATGAAAATAGGGGACATTGTAATTCCAGAGTATTCAATTTGCGGAATCGGGGCTGATAGATATTTAACATCAGGAAATGTAAGTGATAATGATTGTTACGGTAAAAAATATTATCCAGACAAAGAAATTTCAGATGAAGTTTTAAAATTTACGAACGAAGCAATAAAAGACACCGACATCAAAGTGCATATGGGAAAAATATTCAGCTGTGATACCATATTTGCCGAATATGCCCATTTAGATGAATTTATTAAAGAAGGTTGTAATATTATCGAAATGGAAACAGCTACGTTATTTCACTCAGCAAATATAGCAGGTATAAAAGCTTCAGCACTTTTAAATGTTTCAGATAACACAATAGCAAATAAGTCTCTTTACAATGGCAGAACAGAAGAAGATCAACAAAGACGATCTAAAGTAAAAAAAGATATAATACCCACAATTGCTTTAAAGACACTGAAAATAATATAGTTATACACACTTAGTTTTATATTTATAAATGTTTGATTTGTATATTTATTTGATAATTATATTCAGAAAATATGATGAATTTTATAAAAAATATTGACATCACACTCAATATACATATATAATATTATTGTATTTCAAAACAATTATAAAATTTATTGATAGGATGTGATTTTATGTCAAAAATAAAAGATATAGTACAAAAACTAGGTGATTTATCATTTATTGATGTTAATGTCAAGTGCTTCAGGGATATTGATAAAGATTTGAACTCTAACATAGACGGTCAAGTTAAAGAGTTAAAAGAAGAGTTTGATTCTGCAGAAAAAATGGTCAATGAAACAGCTTCAGGAAAGTCAAAATTATATACCAATGCAAAAGCAAATATGGATGTACTTCTTAATAAGGCAGCTCAAATGCCTAGCTACAAGAAGAAGTATGAAAGATTCAAAGAATTGTGTAAAGATTTTTACAAAGAAAAATTTTCTATTGACGAATTTAAAAAATTAAATGAGAATGATAAATTATTTAATGATAAATATAAAAAATTAATGATTCTTTTTGATAATTTAAACGAATATAGAGAAGAAAATTTTATCCTTGAATATATAGCATTTTTAAAAGGTTTAAAAAGAAATTTTGAAAAAACAAAAAACAGCGTAAAGGATCTAACAGACTTTTTGGCTTTGAAATCGGATTTAGAAAAGGAATCAAATGAACAACCAAAAGGAGATATTAACGAGCAAGAACAAGAAGGATTAGCAGACCTGCAAAACATGATAGAAGGAGTTGACATTTAAAGATTAAAGTCTGAATCGGATACCAAAACTATCGCTGAGTGTGAAAAACTTGATAAAACGCTCAAAGCTCATTCACCAAAAGTTTAAGATAAATTTTTAAATAATATATCAATTATCGCATATATAAAACCACCGGAATGATACCGGTGGCCATTTTTTATACATTTTTTCCCATGTTATAAGCTTCTTGCATATGCGAAGAATTTAAAATATCTCCTTTTTCGTACGCTCCTTTACCATATATTACTCCCTTTTCTATGGAACCTCCCAAGCATCTGGCAAATCCTCGAAAACATTCTAAAGTACAATCCATCACGGTACTGCTATCTTCCGCGGCAGTCATAATGTAGTAAAATTCCTTATTTTTAATTTCTGTCCATTTTGCTACACAACGGTCAATAAGGGCTTTCATTTGAGCATTTATGGAATAAAAATAAACAGGACTTGCCATAACTATAACATCACAAGACTGAATTTTATCTAAAATTTCTTTCATGTCATCCTTTATAGCACATATTCCATTATTCTTTTCACAATAATAACATCCGATGCAATATCCGATTTTTTTATCTCGAATAAATATTTTTTCTACTTCATTTCCGCTTTCCTTAGCTCCACGCATAAATTCATCACAAAGCAAATCTGAATTTCCATTTTTACGGGGACTTCCAGACAAAATCAACACTTTTTTACTCATGTTATCACCTTGTTTCCATAAAATAATATATATGATATAACAAAATTTATAATTAATCAATTAAACAAGCATTAAATTGTTTTATATATTATATGAATTATATTAAAAATTCTTGAAAGTACAATATATTTGATGAGCAATTTAATTGCTAAGTAAAAAATCATTCTTAATAAAGTTTAATTTAATAATTAAAACACAATAATATTATACATAAAATTAAGCTTTTATAAAAACAAAATCTATCCACAATAGGTGGTGTATTCCAAAATAAGTTAAATTAATTTTTTTAAATTTTCTACAGACCGTTTTGTTCTAGTACCTATTTTACTATTTTTCAATCTGTCTAAAATTTTCATAACTTTGGTTGTATCAGCATTTTTCTCAGTAGTATTTTCTTGCCTTATTTTCGAATCTTCATTATCGTCATTCTTCGCAAATATACCCTTGTTAAATTTTTCCTCTTCATCCTTCTCTAGCATCTCTGAGGTTACAACTTCAATAATAGCTGCTTTATCACTAGGAGAGATATTGGGGTCATTCCCAATCTCCTTTAAATCCTTTTTAATTTTATTTGGCCGAGCACACTTCCATTCTTGAGAAATAATTTTTCCATCATCTTTTCCTGGCATAAAAATCACATCCTATTCTTAATTTTTGACACAATAACATTATATATATATATATATGAAAGTCAAGTGTTTTTATAAAAATAATATAAAATATTTAACTAAATAAATTTT
>CAKUZC010000070.1 GCA_934718145.1 uncultured Eubacteriales bacterium
CATGTTTGTATGGGAGTTAAATACTCATCTTTAAGAATTTCTGAAGCGTAATCCGTTATTCCATTTTGATAAATAAACTCTTTTTCAGTAAACTCTGAATTGTCATTTTGATACCTAAGCAAAAACTTAATTCCAGAATTTACTACTGCTTGACGTTTTAAAACATCCTCAAAATACTCATAAGGTATGGTGATATCTGTAAAAACGGTCAAATCAGGCTTCCATTTTATTTTAGAACCGGTATCTTTACCTTTATACGGTTCTTTACTGAGGCCACCGATATTTTCTCCCTTTTCAAAATGAAGTGTATAAGTATATCCGTCACGTTTTATCTCAACATCCATGTACTCTGATGCATACTGAGTCGAACAAAGTCCAAGTCCATTGAGTCCTAATGAATATTCATAATTTTCTTGGTTTGCATTATTGTACTTTCCACCTGCATAAAGTTCGCAAAAAAGAAGCTCCCAGTTAAACTTTTCTTCTCTGGAATTATAATCAACAGGAATTCCTCTTCCTTTGTCTTCTATTTCAACGGAATTATCTTTATATCTCGTTACTTTGATAACATTTCCGTGTCCTTCTCTTGCCTCATCTATAGAATTTGAAAGTATTTCAAAAACCGAATGTTCGCATCCTTCTATTCCGTCAGAACCGAAAATGACTCCAGGTCTTTTTCTTACTCTGTCTGCACCTTTTAGAGAGGATATACTTTCATTATTGTACTTATTTTTATTCAAAATTATATCTCCCTCTGCATTTATAAATTAATTTTAAATTCAAAAACATAAAAACATTATACATCACAAAAAACAAAGGGTCAAACAAGTTTTACTTAACATGTAAATACGTTCTCTTTCATACGTATTTTATTGATCTGATTGTTTAAATTCATATTTGATGTACCTTATATGTAAATCATGTTTTTTACATATAAAAATACCCTCTCACAAAATGAGAGGATAACAATCCCTAAAATTATATTTAATTTGCTAACATTCTCATAATTTGCTCTACTATAAATACCACAGCACTCGACGAAAGTATAACAACTATTAAACTTTGACCAAAATATGCAATAGCTATAGCAGCAATCGTTCCAATTGTTGCCGAAAAAACACTGGAAGTTGACCTGAAAACCTCAGGGAATGTCATAGAAGTGAGGACCGCATAAGGAATATATGCAAGAAAAGAATTCAAAAACTTATTTTTTATCTTCTTTTTGAAAAATAAAAGCGGAACTACCTTAAACGTTACCATAACTGCCGCCATACCAAATACAGCATACAAAAATTGCTGACTACTCATCATCGACATTTCCCTCCATCTCTTCTACAGGGAACGCAATTGCACCTATTAAAGAGGTAACAATAGCACATATTATAATTGTCCATCCTGAAGTAAGATTCTCCTTTATAAAAGGAATACATTCCAGCACAAAACTTAAAACTAATGCAATTAAAACAACAATTAAAACAGGTTTAGATTCTTTCGCAGAAGGTACAATGATTGCTATAAACATTGCGGGAAGCATTATTCCGAGTGCAGAAGTTATTGCTGCGGGAAGTAAATTTGTAAAACATGCTCCAATCGTATTTCCCAAAACAAAACCTATGTAAGGTGCTGTTCCTAACCCTAAAAGATACGGAAAACCAAGTAATCCTTTCTCTTTCATTGCCATACCAAAAATTTCGTCGGTATTTAAAAGTCCAAAACTTATTCGTTGGAGTGTTCCCATACTTTTATCAAATTTTTGAGCAATAGACATCGAAAACAACATATACCTGCAATTCATAACAAACAACGTTATGACATACATCATTATTGCCGTCTCTCCACCGACAAACAAGTTAAGTGCCGCAGCTTGACCGGAACCTGTGTACATTAGAATACTCATTATTTCCGACATTCCAAAACTTAAACCCGCTTTTGCAGCTGCTATACCGCAAGCCATTGATACAGGAATATATCCTAGGCCTATCGGTATTCCGTCTTTAAAGCCTTGCATATAACCTTTCTCTTTAGTAGTATTAACCTCTCCCAATAATGATCACACCTCTTAACCTTGCTAAAAATAAAGCAATTGTAATATATAATATCATTAAATATAATATTATAACTTAAAAAAAAACACAACTGTTTAAATATAAAATATATAATTGTAATTCTTTTACATATCTACATTAAAAATTTCATTGACAAAAATATACATAAAATATATAATAAAGCGTCGTGTTTAGTATCAATAATAAATATCATAAGGAGCTAAAAAATGGATTGTATTTTTTGTAAAATAGCTGAGAAAAAAATATCTTCTGAAATATTGTATGAAGATGACAAAGTTTTGGTGTTTAAGGACTTAGAACCCAAAGCACCTGTTCATGTATTAGTTATACCAAAAATTCACATAGCTTCTGCTATGGAACTAAATGAAGATAACTGCGATATTTTAGCTCATATTTTAAGTACAATAAAAAAAATCAGTTCGGAGCTGAATTTAAAAGATGGATTCAGAATAATAAATAATTGTGGAAAATTCGGCGGGCAAACAGTAAATCATATTCATTTTCATGTTTTGGGAGGTTGCCAACTGGGATGGAACCCCGCTTGATATAAAGGAGAAAAATTTATGAAAAATACTTTTGAAATCGAAATAGCAGGATGTAAAAGGAGTTTACCGATCTGTACGATAAATGAGCATTTGGAGATAGCAGCATTTATAATGTTTGGTGACGTGGAAATAACAGAAAAATGTGCATATGAACTTCTTAAAATTTGTCCCGATTTCGATGTTTTAATAACCGCTGAAAGCAAAGGAATACCGCTTTGCTATGAAATGGCTCGTCAAAGTAAAAAGGACTATGTTGTAGCAAGAAAATCTAAAAAACTTTATATGAACAACTCTATAAACGTAACTGTAAAATCTATAACTACAGCTGATGTTCAAAAATTATACATTTCTGAAACCGATATTAATAAAATTAAAAATAAAAATGTTCTTATAGTAGACGATGTAATAAGTACCGGCAATTCCCTATCTGCTATTGAAAAACTTACAGAAACAGCAAATGGCAAAGTGATTGCAAAAGCTTGCGTTTTAGCTGAGGGAAAAGCTTCTGAAAGGAAAGACATAATATTTTTAAACTCTTTGCCTTTATTTGAAAAATAATATTATCGAAATCATACACTGCTCCTGAGTTTGATGTATAATCATATCCGGGAGTATTTATTTTATTTGTAAAGGGTGGTAAGTAAAAGTAAACTGATGAAAAGGCCTCTAGCTTTAATCGGATTTTCTTATTTTTTAACTCTTTTTTCACTTAATTATATACCTGAAAACAAAATTACAATTGTAGCAGGTATAGTTTTTGTTATGCTCTTAATGTCAATTTTTGTAAGGAAAATTAGAAAACAAAAAATCTTTTGTACTGCCTTTTTAAGTTGCCTTGTTGCAATTGTTTCATACACGATAAATTATAACTTTAATGTAAAACCAGTTTATCAATTAGATGGAAAAGATGTAGAAATATCGGGCATAGTTTGCGATATTCCATATAAAAAAAATCATAAATACAATTACGTTATAAAGGTAAACAAAATAGATACTGTAAATACAAAACCTTTTAAAATTATCCTTCATTCAAACTCTGCATTAGAAAGCGATATATGCGATACTTTTACCGGAAATGTTCACATCTATTCAATTCAAGACGACACCATGTTTAATTACAAGATGTATTGTAAATCTAGAAATATCTATGCACAGGCCTTTTTTTACGAATATATGAAAAATTCCAGTTTTCCTCCCGAAAACAAAAATATAAATTATTACATATTGAATACAAGAAAAGATTTTTTATCTAATTTTAGAAAAATATTCACGAATGAAATTTCTTCAGTAATAAATTCTATCTTTTTAGGAGAAAAAAATGATATTCCCCATAAAATAAAAATTAATTTTGATAGAATCGGAATATATCATTTATTAACAACATCTGGAATACAAATTTCTTTACTTTCTCAAACAATATTATGGATATTGAAAAAAATTAAAATAAATAATAAAGTATCAAATTTAATTGCGGCAATATCAGTATTCATTTTGGAAACATTTACAGGTTTCTCGCCTTCTGCAACAAAATCATGTACCATAACTATAATTTATCTTTTAGGAATAGTTATTTCACGTAAACCCGACACACTTAATTCTCTCGGGATATCTGTTTTGTTGATGTGCTTAATAAACCCGAATTACGCATGCAGTTCCGGACTACTTTTAAGTGTTTTTTCAACTCTAGGAATAATATTTTTATACACACCTATAAAAAATAGATTTAAAATAAATACTAAATCAAAAATCTTAAATAAAGTAATTGACTATATAACATCGAATGTATCTTTAAGCATTTCGGTAATGATTTTTACACTTCCTGTCGTTATGATGTACTATGAAAAAATTTCATTAATATCATTAATTTCAAATGTTATAATATACCCATTTGCATTGGTAATACTATTTGGTGCTTTTTTTGTAAATGTTCTTTCTTGTTTGAAAATTCCAAATTATTTTATAAATCCTTGCGCCTTGATTTGTGGATTATCTGCAAAAATTATAATTTGGATATCTGATTTATTTTCAAAATTACCTTTTTCTTCGATAGAAACAGATTATGGTGTGTGCTATTTATGTCTATCATGCATATTAATATTGTTTATCGTAAGTCTATATTCAAAAAATCTGAAAAAAAGTATAAAAATGTCTTGCTTAGTATCCGCAAATTTAATACTTATAAGTGCTTTTTCATATCAAATTCAAAACAAAAATACGTTTCTTATCTCAATGGTTCCTTGCAGTGACGGAATGGCTATAGTCCTATCTCAAAATAAACATCATGCAGTTTTTTTTCAACTTAAAGAAAATACAAACATTGAAAATATTCAAAATTATTTTTCGAAGTGGAACATATCTCAACCTGATTATATGTACATATCCTCAACTGACAGTAGGAAAAAATCGGTAATAAATGATATAATTAAAGATTATCATCCAAAAAATGTTATATTTTGTGACAATCAAAGTATTATAGATGAAGATTACTTAAAAGAATTACCTCAAGATACACAAATAGTATACTTCAAAAGTAATATAGTTTCCAAATTTTGGAATGGAATATCGTCTGAAATAATTCAAAAAGATAATAAAATATTTATAAAAATAAATTCACCACGCGGAACTGTTTTAATGATTCCTGATGGAGGAAATGCAAATTCATTACCTGAAAATTGGAAAAAATGCGATTTTTTAGTGCTTTCTGGTATTCCCTTTGATTGTCAAAAAATAAAATCTAAAAATATAATTTTCAGTACAGACCAAACCAGAGCAAAAATAGGTATTTATAAACTTACAAATAATAATTCCAGCCTTTATTCCCTTGCATATCAAGGTGCATTATATATCAATCTATATGCGAAGGAAAAGTATCAAATATGGAGGCTGAAATAAATATGTCTAAACTTGATTACTCAGAATTTAAAAAATATATTTTATCAAATAAAATATCTAAAATATATCTTTTCCGTGGTGAAGAATATTTA
>CAKUZC010000071.1 GCA_934718145.1 uncultured Eubacteriales bacterium
ATTTTATATTCCAGAAATGTCCATCTAGTTCTTCAAAACTGACTTCTGAATCAGAAATTGAAGTTTTACATTTAGGGCACCAATTAATTATTTTTTCCCCTTTGTAAATCAATCCTTTTTCATAAAGCCGTACAAAAAATTCTCTAACAGCTTTGCTACATCCATCATCCATAGTAAATCTCTCTTTTGACCAATCACAAGAGGCACCTAACTTTTTTAATTGATTTACTATATTGCTACCGTATTCATTTTTCCATTCCCATGCACGCTCTAGAAATTTCTCTCGACCTATTTCCTCTTTAGAAACTCCTTCTTTACGCATCTGTTCAACTATTTTTGCTTCTGTTGCAATAGCAGCATGATCCGTGCCCGGAACCCAAAGTACTTCATACCCCTGCATTCTTTTAAATCTTACTATGATGTCTTGTATAGTTTCATCTAAAGCATGTCCCATATGAAGTTTACCTGTTATATTAGGTGGCGGCATTACAATTGTATATGGCTCTTTATCTTTATTAACATTCGCTTTGAAAAATCCGTTATCAACCCAAAACTTATATAATCTATCTTCAACTATTTTAGGGTCATATATCTTACTAAGATTTTCATCCATAGGTTTTTCTCCCTTATTTACTATTTAAACTACTTAAAATTATACTTTTTATGTTTTCTATTCCTTCCCCTGTTGTAGAAGAAAATATTACATTGGAGATATCAACGTACTTCTCCAGTTCATTTCTAAGATCACTTTCACGATTCAATCGCTGAGTTTTATTAAGCTTATCAACTTTAGAAGAAACTATTATAAATGGAAATTTTTTGTAGTATAGATAGTCCATCATTTGAAAATCGAGAACAGATGGACTGTGTCTCACATCTATAATTTGAACTACAAGAGAAATATTTTCACTGAAATTAAAATAACCTTCAACTAGATCAGACCATCTTTTTTTCTCGGAAAAAGATACCTTAGCATAACCGTAACCCGGTAAGTCCACAAAACGTGTTTGTTTTAAATTATATAGATTTATATTTACTGTTTTTCCCGGTTTTGTGCTTACTCGTGCCAAAGATTTTCTGTTTAATATTTTATTTATAAGCGAAGATTTTCCGACATTCGATTTTCCGGAAAATACAATTTCCGGCAATTTATCTGAAGGAAACTGCTTTAAATTACCGACAGACTTCTCAAAATAAACATCATTAAAATTCACTGTCATACACCATCTACTTTTTCTTTTTGGACACATTATTTTTTTTGAAATCTTTTAAAGCATATTCAAAAACGGTATTGAGATTATCAGCTTTCACGAAATTAACGGATTTTTTGACTACATCGTCAATTTTGCTTATATCGCTTTCATTTTCAGCTGGAATAATAACAGTTTTTATACCATTTATATAGGCAGCCATAACTTTTTCTTTTAAACCGCCTATTGGAAGAACTCTACCTTTTAAAGTAATTTCACCGGTCATAGCAATATTTGAGTTCACAGGAATATTATTCAGAGATGAAAGTAGAGCCGTAGCCATGGTAACTCCGGCTGAAGGACCATCCTTGGGAATAGCGCCTTCAGGAGCATGAATATGTATATCCATATTTTTATAAAAATCTCTTTTTACACCTAATTTTAAATAATTACTTCTTATATAGCTAACCGCCAGTTGTGCTGATTCTCGCATGACATCACCTAAGGAACCGGTTATTTGTATATCACCTTTTCCTTTCATCGGCAAAACTTCAATTGGAAGTAATTCTCCCCCAACTGATGTCCAGGCAAGTCCTTGCACAACTCCGACTGATTCTCCGTCATCTATTTTTTTATTTTTATATTTAACTGGTCCAAGAAACTCTTTAAGGATATTCAATTCGACTTTTACTGATTTTTCTCCATCTTCCACTATTCTTTGTGCAGATTTTCGCATGACTTTAGCAATATTTCTCTCTAATTCACGCACTCCCGCTTCTTTTGTGTAACCTCTGATTAACAAATTTATACAATCGTCACTTATTGAAAAAGTTTTTTTTGTTAGTCCATGTCTCTTTAATTGCTTAGGAATTAGATGTTCTTTGGCAATGTGAAATTTTTCTTCATAAGTATAACTGCACAAATCTATAATTTCCATACGGTCATACAACGGCATGGGTATACTTTCTTTATCATTAGCAGTAGCAATAAAAAGGACGTTACTTAAATCAAAAGGAACTTCTATATATCTATCATAAAACTCACAATTTTGCTCGGGATCTAGTACCTCTAATAATGCCGAGGCAGGATCCCCATGATAATCTTCTGAGATCTTATCGATTTCATCAAGTAATATTAAAGGATTATTTGTACCAGCTTGCTTTATGGATGTTATAATCCTACCGGGCATAGCACCTATATAAGTTTTGCGATGTCCTCTTATCTCTGATTCATCATTAATTCCGCCAAGAGAAATTCGAATGTATTTTTTCCCCATAGCTTTAGCCAGAGACTTGACAATAGTAGTCTTTCCAACTCCAGGAGGACCTACAAGACAAATTATTTGCCCTTTAATATCAGGAGCTAATTTTTTTACGGACAAAAATTCTAAAATTCTATTTTTTACATCCTTTAATCCAAAATGACCTTTATCTAAAATCTTTTTAGTTTCCGCAACATCTATTATATCCTTGGAAGATTTATTCCATGGTAATGAAAAACACGTATCCAGATATGTTCGAATTATATTTGCTTCGCTGGAACCGGACGGAACTTTAGAAAAATTTTCACATTCCCTTTTTAACTTGTCATATGTGTCCTGGGGAAGTTTTAGTTTTTTTAACTTTTTTTTATACTCTTCAGATTCTGTGACAGGGTCGGAACTGTCACTTAATTCCTGTGAAAGAATCTTTATCTGTTCTCTTAAAATGTATTCTTTTTGATTTTTATCAATAGAACTCTTTATTTTGAGAGCTAGTTCATTTTCATAATTTATAACTTCATTTTCATGTGATAAAAACACAATTAATTTTTTTATTCTTTGTATAGTATCAAGCTCTTCAAGCAAAACTTGCTTATCTTTAGAATCCAAAATAATGTTGGAAGAAATATAATCGGATACTTTTCCAACTTCCTCATAAGATTCAAGATTCAAAATTAAATCAACAGGTTTTTTAGGAGAAATACTTAAATACTCCGAAAATAAATCCTCAGCTTTTCTTATAAGTGCTTCAGAAATAGCATTTTCAGGATATTTAATATCTTCTTTTTTAATTATAATTGCTTTTAAAAATTCTCCATCGTCAATATATTCAACAACTTCAGCACGATATTTTCCTTCAACCAAAACTCTCATTGAATCGCCGTTTTGACTTATTATTTGTTTTATACGTGCCAAAACTCCAAACTCATATATTTGAGTTTGGCTTGGATCATCATCTTTTACCTTTTTTTGGGTAGCCAAAAATATTAGCTGATTGGAATTCATAGCCTCCTTTACAGCTAATATAGATTTTTTTCGTCCTATATCGAAATGAAGCATCAAATCGGGAAACATTACAAACCCTCTAAGAGGGAGAACCGGAACAGCTTCATCAATTTTTATTTTTTCTTCTATCTTAATTCAACTCCATCCTTTTCATGAGGCGCCGTTCTCCGTAGGACGCTTACTGAACAATTTATCCGAACTTATGGAAATCATAACTGGTTCTCTATTCTCATTATACAAAAACTCAGGTTTGTTTTTACCTAATATAACATCTCCGTCTATAACAACCTTTTCAATGGTATGATCTGAAGGTACATCAAACATAACTTTTTGAAGTGTTTCTTCAATTATAGAGCGAAGTCCTCTTGCACCTATATTTCTTTCAATAGCCTTTTTTGCAACTGCCTCAAGAGCCGAATCTTTAAATTCAAGTTCCACTTTATCAAGTTCAAATAATTTTTTGTATTGTTTTATCAATGAATTTTTAGGTTCGGTTAAAATACGAATTAAAGATTTTTCGTCAAGACCTTTAAGAGAGGCAATGACAGGAAGTCTTCCTACTAATTCAGGAATAAGACCAAACTTGACAAAATCTTGTGGAATCGCCTGCTTCATCCAGTCAGTTGAATCAATCTCCTTACGGGTCATGACTTTAGCTCCAAATCCCATTGAAGATGTGCTAACGCGTTTTTCAATAATCTTTTCAATTCCTTCAAATGCTCCTCCACATATAAAAAGAATATTGGAGGTATCAATTTGTATAAATTCTTGTTGAGGGTGTTTTCTTCCTCCTTTTGGAGGTACGCTTGATTTTGTTCCTTCTATTATTTTAAGAAGTGCTTGTTGAACTCCTTCTCCACTTACGTCACGTGTAATTGAAGCGTTTTCGGATTTTCTTGCTATCTTATCAATTTCATCAACGTAGATGATACCATGTTCTGCTTTTTCAATATCAAAATCAGCTGCTTGAATGAGTCTTAAAAGAATGTTTTCTACATCTTCTCCAACATATCCTGCTTCTGTTAAAGTAGTGGCATCGGCAATTGCAAAAGGAACATCAATCATCTTAGCCAAAGTTTGAGCCAAAAGAGTTTTTCCTACGCCTGTCGGACCTAACAAGAGTATGTTACTTTTTTTGAGTTCAACATCACTTGTAGAACCTCCGAAGAAAATCCTTTTATAATGATTGTAAACAGCAACAGAAAGAGCGATTTTAGCATCATCTTGCCCTATTACATAATCATCCAAATACTTTTTTATTTCATGAGGTTTTGGAAGAACTTTTTCTTTTTTCTCAGACTTAGCTTCAGCCTTGATATTCTTTTGAACATCACAAGGTTTTGAAATTTTTTCATCAAGTATGTCAACACACAAACTTACACACTCATCACAAATACACACACCGGGCCCTGCTACTAATTTTTTAGCTTCATCTTGTGGTTTGCCACAGAACGAGCAACAGAGCTCTCTGTCTTTGTTTCCTCGATTTATGCCCATATTCAATCACCGATTCCTAATGTATAATTTTAAACGTTCCTAAGATTATCTTTTAGTTATTATCTTGTCAATTAAACCATATTTGAGAGCTTGCTCGGCATCCATAAAGTTATCTCTTTCAGTATCTGCTGCAATAATTTCATATGGCTGACCGGTTTTTTCGGATAAAATTTTATTTAATTTTTCTTTTGTCTTCAATATATGTTGAGCGTGGATATTAATATCTGTTGCTTGACCTTTAGCTCCTCCGCTTGGTTGATGAATCATTATGTCACAGTTGGGAAGTGCATATCTTTTTCCTTTAGCTCCGGCAGCTAATAAAAACGCACCCATACTTGCTGCCATACCCATACATATAGTCGAAACATCACATTTAATATACTGCATCGTATCATATATAGCCATTCCGTCGGTTACAGAGCCGCCGGGGCTATTAATATATAAGCTTATATCTTTAGAAGCGTCCTGCCCCTCCAAATACAGTAACTGAGCTACTACTAAACTTGAAGTATTCATATTTACCTCTTCGTTGAGCATAACGATTCTATCATTTAATAATCTGGAAAAAATATCATATGATCTTTCTCCACGACCAGTTTGCTCAACAA
>CAKUZC010000072.1 GCA_934718145.1 uncultured Eubacteriales bacterium
AGAGTAGATAGTGCGAAAACATTGGCTAAAAAATTACATGACCATCCTGTGTTTAAAGAATATAAAATTATTCTTGCTGCCGGTGATGGTAAGATGGATGATTATGAAGAAACAAAAAAATCATATGATAAAGTTGTAAATGCAATCAGTAAATATGACAAAACCATCACATTATCCGTTGGCCAGTTGACTACTGGAATTACGATTCCGGAATGGACTGCTGTATTGATGCTGAGCAATGTGAAGAGTCCGGCTCTGTATATGCAGGCTGCGTTCCGTGCTCAGAATCCTTGTTTGTTCAAGAATGGTTCTAATTATGCAAGAAAAGAAAACGCTTATGTATTTGATTTTGATCCAGCGAGAACATTGACCATTTTTGAAGAATTTGCAAATGATTTATACCCTGATACATTGGCCGGTAGGGGTGATTTGAAAACTCGTAAGGAACGTATCAATAAACTGTTGAATTTCTTCCCTGTAATCGGTGAAGATGAAAATGGTGAACTGATTGAATTGGATGCAGAGAAAGTGTTAACGATTCCAAGAAAAATTCGTTCAGTTGAAGTTGTACGTAGAGGATTTATTAGTAATTTCTTGTTCCAGAATATTTCACAGGTGTTCAGCGCGCCACAGGCGGTAATGGATATTATTTCCAACTTAGAGGCAGTGCATGAACCAAAGGGAAAAGTAAATTTCTCGGAAGAAGTGAAATATAGTTTATCATTGAACGATGAAGGGAAAGTTGATGTACCTGATGATATTATCATTGGTGTAACGAACGATGTATTCGGTGACAAAATTTTTGCACCGGCAGATAATATAATTTCAACAGTATCAAAGATTATTGATACACCTGAAACAGCTCAGTATGTGCTGGATAAGTTGAAATCAAATACACATAATCAAATGACTGCAAATATTCTTGAAAAAGCAAAGAATGCATACGGTTCAGAGATGAAACTGGCGGACAAGCGTAAGTTGGAATCAAGAATCAATAGTGCGGCGGACAACCTGATCGATAAGTCATTTACAAATTACACGATTGATAAAAATACAATTGAACAAGAAAGAACAAATGCTTTGCACTCTCGTCATAAAACAGGACGTTCGACAGAAGAAATCAATAAAGAATTTGATAAAAAGATTGAAGAAGCAATGGAGCGGTTCCAAGAAACGCTGAAAACAAGGTTAGATGAGCTTGTAGAGGATTCAAAGAAAGATATCGTAAAAACAGTGGAGACAAATAAGCGTGAACGTGAAAAATATGTGATTGAAGAAGGTATTCGTGATCATCTGAGAGGATTTTCAAGAACAATACCATCTTTCTTAATGGCGTATGGTGACAATGATGTAACACTTGCAACATTTGATACGATTATCCCTGATAATGTATTTAAAGAAGTAACAAGTATCACACTTGACCAATTCAGATTTTTGCGTGATGGTGGTTTTTACATTGACCCAAAAACAGGGGAAGAAAAAGAGTTTGTAGGTCAATTGTTTGATCCTGTTGTATTCAATGATTCAGTGAAAGAATTTCTCGCATTGAAAAAGAAATTGGCGGATTATTTCGATGAAAAAAGTGTGGAAGATATTTTTGATTATATTCCACCACAGAAGACAAATCAGATTTTTACACCAAAAACAGTGGTTAAAAAGATGGTAGATATGTTAGAAAGAGAAAATCCAGGATGTTTTGATTTGTCGAATAAGACGTTCATTGATTTGTATATGAAATCAGGTCTGTACATTGCGGAAATTGTGAGGCGTTTATATCGGAGTGATAAGATGAAACGAATGTACCCAAATGAGTGTGATAGGTTGAAACATATTTTTGAAAAACAAGTTTATGGATTGGCTCCGACAGAAATTATTTATAAGATCGCAACTAGTTATATTCTTGGATTTGATGAAGACGTGAAGATTATAAAACATAATTTCAAACAGATTGATGCTTTGCCGTACGCAAAGGATGGAACACTTAAGAAAAAGCTTGATGAGACTTACAATGATTGATTTCGTGGTGTAATTAAATGAGGATTTGTAGTTAACAGATGATGTACAAAGTTCGGTATGTTATCTGTTTTTATATACTTAAGTATATTGAAACACTTTATAAGAATAAAAGTTATAAGTAGGGTAGAAAAATTATTAAAAATATGTACAAACTAAAATGATTACAAAATTTTTATGAGTAATTTAAAAGATATTCGTATAGAATTTGAAAAATGTTTACAGAATATGCAAAATTGAAACGCAAGAAACCTGTTTGAATATGTACATAAAAAGTTTTCAGGGTGCAATAAAGATGGAGTATGTGTGATTGCAAAATACTTTATAATTAGTGCGGATATAATTACCAGTAAATCACAGAGTGAAATCAATAAAAAAGCGATCGACAGCGACGGATAATTGCAAAGATAACAGTATGAGAAACTTTGAAGAAGACCTATATAAAACTATAAGAAATAAATTTTTCACTTCTGTATAAGAGTGTGTATTAAAATTTACGAAACAATATAAACCGATGACTCAAAGCCACCGGTTTTCTTATGAATCTTTATAAAATTCTAGCACCACATTTTATAGATGTGATTATAGATTTTATTATTATTTATTAACCGCCGCAGCCACAGCTACAACCATTTCCGCAGCCGCAACCATCGTCTCCGCCACAGCAGCAACAGATGATAAGAATTAGAACAATTAATAAACAACAGTTATTTCCACCGAAAAAATTATTACACATGTATGAATTCCTCCTTTTAGTATTTACACTAACATACTATTTGAACTACAATTATTTGGTTACAGTTTTACACATTAATTTCTTGATTTTTTTAACACCTTCTTGTAATATATAACTATATAAAATTTGGTTTATATAAAAAAATATATAAAATAATAGCAGGAGGTTGAATTATGAATAATAACATTGAGAAATTAATTGATAAAATTTCAAAAAATGATAAAATGTGCAAAAAATTGATGATGGCATCATCTTTGGAAGATGCTTACGATGTTTGCATATCAGTTCAGGAGGGATACACTATCCAAGAGTTGGAAGAATTTTTAGACAGCATAGATGCTCCGGAGGATTTAAATCCTGAAAATAAAAAGGAAGAAATTAGTCTTGAAGATATTTCCGGAGGTGTTTTATCTAATAAATATCCGAAAATATTAGCTTGTTCATTGGCTCTTTTAACAACAGTTTCTTCGATGACTCATCCGATTGTAGCAGCAGCTGAAAGTAAAGGAAATACTTCTCATAAAACTTCGGTTTATTCCGAAAAGAAGCAAAGTTTTTGGAGTAAATATAAAAAGCTGATTATTTCAGGAGGACTTGTTGGAGCTGTAATACTGGGGTTATTTTTATATTCTCGTGGACAATCAAACAACGATGCTGCAAAAAACAAAGGTACTGATCCCAAAAATCCAGAAATTAAACCGGAAGTTAAAGAAGAAATCAAAAAACAAATTGAAGAAGGATTAAAAAAAGATGCTTCTAAAGGAGAAAAAGAAAAGATTCAAGAAGAAGTCAGAAGGCAACTCGCACAGGAATTAAAAAAGGATGGTTCAAAAGCGGAAGAAGAGGATATTGATGCATATTCACGAGCAAAGAGATGGATTCAAAAAAGTATTTTTCCCAGTAGCAATCCATTTAAATCTTTTACCAATGCGATATCAGATTTAAGTAGTTTAGCAAAACAAATAGCTACAATAGGAGCAGCACAATGGACTGTTAGTCAGCTATGGAATCAATTTTTAGATTTTAGAAAATATGTTGACAGAAAAATAAATACAGAAGAATTATCTCTTGATGACGCGTTTGGAAATCTTGACAAACTTTTCAAGGAAATAAAAGGCCAAGAAAAAGCTAAAAAACAGGTAAAGAGTATTGTTTATGGTATTTTACACAGAAAAAATCAAGCTAAATTAATGGGGCATAAGTATGATCGAGGAGATGTATTGTATTTTGCCGGACCATCAGGTGTAGGTAAGACATTAATGGCAAAAGGGTTAGCTAAATACAAAATACTTACCACAAATGCAGATCCATTCTACATGTCTGCTTCTGAGGTGGACAAAGAAAGCTCTGAAAGTGTAGTAGATCAGTTGTTTGGGAATAAGTATTACGGAGGATATGGAGGATACGGATATGACAATGGAGGAAGAAACGTAATCACCAAACCAAAAAACTTAGTTAAATACTTAAACGACAATCCAGACGGTATAGTAATAGTAGATGAATATGATAAAATGTGGTCACCGGCTCTTGACGAAGTTTTTAGAACTATAGTTGATAAAGGAACCATAAGTGTTAAAGGTCAAACTATAGATTGTTCTGGAATAACGTTTATCTTGACTTCTAATGAAAGTAAAAGTTCCCTTGAAGGTGGAAATCAAGACCAAACCCAAGATAAAGATGTCGATGACGGTACCGGTTCCAGAACCAAAATTAAACATGATAAATCATTTATCAATAGACTTCAGCCCGTTGAGTTTGAAAACTTGTCTTCAGCTGAATACGCTCAAATCATAAACAAGGAGATTAAAAAAGATTTAGTTGATTACTGGGCAGATCCAAATGTTAAAGGACTAAAAGTAAATTTAGATGAAAAGTGTTTAAAAGATATGGCAGTAGTGGTGGAGAAAAAGAACCAGGGTGCCAGATACATTACAAAATTGCAATCAGACCTCTTCCGAGATATATCAATGAAGGTGTTTGAAGTTGAGAAAGATAAGAAAGATTTCTACAGAGGCAAGAAGATAAATGTAGAATTTAATCCCGATACTGAGGAATTTACTCTCAAAGATGCAGAATAAATTTTAGAAAATATAATCACCTCGTGCAGTGAACTTTTAAACTGTGTTCATTACAAAAGGTGATTTTTTACGTTTAAATATATTTGTCCCCGATTTTTAATCATGTAAAATCCTCAATATCAATTTTATTGCCATTCGAAAGGTACAGAACTAAGTCCTCCAAATGTTCTAATAAAATACCTTGCATAAGCCTTCGCTCCACAAATAGCATAACAACATTCACCATCTTTAGGGTCTGCTTTACATTCAGATATGTCACTACCTTTAATTACCAACCCTTTTTTTGCAAATAATATTATCCCTTCTTCTAATCCCCTTTTAAATTTCCCAGCGTCAGTAGGAAAAGGCTTTCTATTATCATGATAAAAACATTTGGCTTTTAATGTTTTTTCACCCCATTTTACTTCAAAATCGTTTCCTTTTTTTATGATTTCTATGTCTTCAAGTTTTATTTTTTCTGGCATACTGTTACCTCCTAATTATGTTTTATTAATTTTAAATTCGAGGACAGTATAATTATATATATATATATATATATTGTCAAGCGTTTTTTTATAAAATATTTATATATTTTGTGTTTTGGTGTACATGTGAAAGTACCTGTAACAAAAATAAAAGCCGATTACAAAGTAGTAACCGACTTTTTTACACTGGTACGCCCGGAGGGATTCGAACCCCCGACCTTTTGGTTCGTAGCCAAACACTCTATCCAGCTGAGCTACGGGCGC
>CAKUZC010000073.1 GCA_934718145.1 uncultured Eubacteriales bacterium
ATATGAGGAGTCGGTATCTGTGACATTTAAAAATGAACCACCTTACTGATATATTTTAATTTTTTAAATCAAAGAATTAAACATTTAAAGTCATATTTATCGTCATTTTTAATATTTTTTAAGTAAAATGTTTATAAATATAACTATTATTGTTTTTTACCTCTTCTTAACTTACTTTTCATAATTGAATTTTAGCATTTTAGCAAGTATTTTGTCAAGAAGTTCCGCAGATTTTTGTATAACGGGGCCTCCAACTACAGCACAAAATAGCGTTATTATACCTACAGTCCCACCCATAATCCATCCGAGAATTAATGTAATTATATCTAAGGAAACTTTTACCAGTCTAAAAGATTTATTAATTTTTTTGCTTACAATAACAGCGAGTGCAGTCCATGGGTCTATTCCTATATCTGTACTCATATATCCACCCAGTCCAATGAAACAAATTAAACATCCTATAAGTGAAGCAACGAGCCTTGGAAAAAATGATTGAGGAATGCCAAGACAATTATAAATCCATATGCCGAAATCAATAAATATTCCTAAAACAAACAAGTATATTAAAGTACCTACATTGATATATTTGCGATTTATACAAAAAACAGTAATTATCAAAAGTGCATTAAGTACACTGGCAGTGATTCCTACACTCAAACCGGTAGCTTTACTCAATCCATCATAAAAAACAGTTATAGGGTCAGCTCCAAGAGAAGTTACAATGTTTATTCCGCACCCTATTCCCAGTAAAATCAAACTAACCGTACATATTAAAACTTTTTTTACCCAAAGTACTGCTAAATCACGTTTTGTCTTCACTGTCTTTATTCACCTCTTTTAAAAACGATTTTCCCCTAATTTTTTCAACGATTCCGAGATAATCTAAAATTGTTGCTCCGGTATCGTAAAATCCTGTTCTTGTATGAAGATTTATTCCATTTTTGATATTATTTCCGTAAATAACCATAGGAGTATATTCACGAGAATGGTCTGTAGAAGAAGTTGTTGGGTCACAACCATGATCTGCTGTTATGATTAAAATATCATCGTTCCGAAGCTTTTTAAGGATTTTTTCAAGACTTTTATCAAAAAACGATAAAGCTTCTGCATACCCATCTACATTGTTTCTGTGGCCATAAAGCATATCAAAATCAACCAAATTTACAAAACATAAACCTTCAAAATCTCTATCCATTATGTCAAGAGTCTTATCTATTCCATCTTTATTTCCTTTAGTCAAAATTTTTTCTGTTACACCTTTTCCGGCAAAAATATCACTTATTTTGCCAACTGCAATTACATCTTTTCCGCTCTCTTTTATAAAATCAAGAATAGTTTTTTCAGGAGGAGCTAAAGCAAAATCATGACGATTCGTTGTACGTGTATAATTTGGATATTCTCCAATAAATGGCCTGGCAATAACTCTTCCAACCGCATTATCACCTTGTAAAATTTCTCTCGCAATTTGACAATATTCATACAATTTTTCAATCGGGACAACATCTTCATGAGCAGCAACTTGAAATACGCTGTCAGCAGAAGTGTAAACTATAAGTTTTCCTGTTTCAACACTTTCTTTTCCATATTCCTTTATAACTTCAGTTCCTGAATAAGGTTTATTACAAAGAATATCTCTGCCGGTTCTGCGTTTAAATTCATCAATAACTTCACTTGGAAATCCATTAGGATAGGTAGGTAAAGGTTTTTTTGATTCAATTCCCGCTATTTCCCAGTGACCTATTATTGTATCTTTTCCCTTTGAAACTTCTTTCATCCGAGCAAATGAAGCAATCGGCTCTTTTTCAGATTCTTCGTAATCCATCCCGTCAATGTTAAAAAGACCCATTTTTTTCATATTTGGCATACTAAAATTTTTATTATAAAAACAAGCCTTAACAGTATTACTTCCAACGTCACCGTAATCAGCTGCATCTGGCATTTCTCCTATTCCCACACTGTCAAGAACGATTAAAAATACTCTTTTCATAAAATACAATCCCCTTTATTGTAAAGTAAGCTGTTCGCAAGTTGTTTCTTCACTCGACGGAATTTTACCTCCCGCAGGAATATTTTTAGCTCTGTAAATCATTTCTTCAACAAATGTTCCTGAACTATATTTCTCTACTTTTATGAGCCTATGACCTTTTTTCTGCTTCATAACAGCTACACCCTGTGTATTTTTTGTCTGTTTCAAGTTCACCATAGATGAATTAAAAATCAAAATTTTTCCGGAAGATGACGTAAGAATAAAATCTTGATCACATGTCATATGAAAAGCTCTTACAATATTTTCTTTATCACTATAAGCCTTTATAAGTTTCTTACGATTTGTTTTTGTAAAATACGATTTCATCTCTACCTTGGAGACTTTTCCGCTCTCAAAGAAAAACATCATAAATCCTGAATAATCATTTGTAACTGCCATATAAACTACTTTCTCATTTTTATCAAAAGAAAGAACAGCCGGAATATATTCTCCCATAGAACTTGCTTTTGTATCGGAAAATGTGTAACCTTTTGCTTTGTAAACCTGACATTTATCTGTAAAAAACAGTAAATCAGAATGATTTTCTCCAGAAATTTCTTGTGCAATTTCGTCGTCACTCTTCAACTTTTGCTCTGAATTCATTTTAAAAGATTGTGGAGTAATTTTTTTGAAATATCCTTCTTTTGTAATAAAAAATTTAACCGGATAATTAGGGATTACTTCGTTAAAATCATATTCTTGAGTATCTTCAGGGTATACCAAGAGACTTTTTCTGGGCTTACCGTATTGATTTGAAATTTCGCTAAGTTCTTTGATTATTATTTCATAAATTTTATTTTTATCAGATAGAATACTTTCAAGTTCCTTTATTTCTTTTTCAAGTGTCTCCGATTCATTTGTTCTCTTTAAAATATATTCCCGGTTCAAGTGACGCAGTTTTATCTCAGATACACTTTCAGACTGAATTTCATCTATTGAAAAACCCCTCATCAAATTAGGTACAACGTTTGTCTCTTCTTGTGTTTTTTTGATTATATCAATTGCTTTATCTATATCAAGTAAAATTTTTGCTAAACCTTTCAAAATATGAAGTTTTGATTTTTTCTTGTTAAGGTCAAAAAACGTCCTCCTTCTTATACACTCTTTCCTAAACTCTGTCCATTCTTCGAGTATTTCACGAACTCCCATTACTTTCGGCGTTCCACCGACCAATATATTAAAGTTACAGGAAAAAGTATCTTCAAGAGGAGTTAATTTAAAAAGCTTTGCCATTAATTTATCAGGATCAATTCCTCGTTTAAGGTCAATCGTAATTTTCAATCCTTCAAGACCTGTTTCATCACGTACATCGGAAATCTCACGAATTTTTCCTAATTTAACAAGTTCTGCTATTTTTTCTATTATGACTTCGCTTGTAGTTGTAGGTGGAATATTTACTATATCTATGCAATTGTATTCTTTATCGTACTTATAACGAGAACGAACTTTTATTCCACCTCGTCCTGTCTTATAAATGGATTCTATTCTTTCCTTATCATAAATTATTTCCCCCGCACCGGGAAAATCAGGAGCTATCAGCGTTTCAGAGATGTTACATTCACGATTTTTTATATAAGCTATAGTTGTATCACAAACTTCTTTAAGATTAAAAGGACAAATTGAACTTGCCATACCCACAGCTATACCTGTGTTGGAATTTACAAGCACAGATGGAAATGTACACGGCAATAATGAAGGTTCTTCTAATGTATTATCGTAATTAGGAACAAAATCAACCGTATCTTTGTCTATATCTTTAAAAAGTTCTTTGCAGATACTTTCAAGCTTAGCTTCCGTATATCTCGAAGCGGCACACGCCATATCACGTGAATAAAATTTGCCGAAATTTCCTTTGGAATCAACATAGGGATACAACAGTGCTTCGTATCCCCTACTCATACGAACCATAGTATCATAAATAGCACTGTCTCCATGTGGATTAAGCTTCATGGTTTGACCTACTATATTTGCTGATTTTGTTCTACTACTTCCCAACAAGCCCATTTTATACATAGTAAAAAGAAGTTTTCTATGAGAAGGTTTAAACCCATCAATTTCAGGAATAGCACGTGACATTATTACGCTCATGGCGTATGGCATATAGTTTTTTTCCAGTGTATTTACTATTTTTTCTTCGATAATTTCTCCTGCATTATATATAAACCCATTAACATGAGAAGTCGATTTACCTAAATTTTCCTTTATTTTTCTTTTAGATGCCACAGTATTTTTTCACCTCTTCAGCTTACATCTAAATTATCTATATATCGAGATCCATTTTCTACTATATATTCTTTTCTCCCTAAAAGGTCATCTCCGAGAAGAATATCGAACATCCTAGACGTCGCCTCAGCATCCTCCGGCATAACCTTTATAAGTCTGCGAGATTTAGGATTCATTGTAGTAAAATTCATCATATCCGGTTCATTTTCACCTAAACCTTTTGAACGCTGAACCGTATATTTTTCTGCCCCGATTTTTTTGATAAATTCATCTTTTTCTGATTCATTATAAGCAAAATAAGTTTCACTCTTTGTATTTATTTCATACAGTGGAGACTCTGCTATAAAAACCTTATGAGCTTCTATAAGCTTAGGTGTAAGTCTATAAATCATAGTAAGAAGAAGAGTTCTTATTTGAAATCCGTCTACATCTGCATCAGTGCAAAGAATAATTTTATTCCATTTGAGAGAATCAATATTAAAAGATGATAAATCTTTAGCAGTTTTCGATGTCCTGACTTCAACTCCGCATCCAAGGACTCGTATAAGGTCAGTTATAATCTCGCTTTTAAATATTCTGTTATAATCTGCTTTTAGACAATTTAGTATTTTACCTCTGATTGGAATAATAGCCTGAAAGTCTGGATTTCTTGCTTGTTTGCACGCTCCAAGTGCTGAATCCCCTTCAACAATAAACAATTCTCGTATATTTACGTTTTTACTTCTACAGTCAACAAATTTAGCTACTCGACTAGCCATGTCCATACTACTTGTGAGTTTTTTCTTAAGATTAAGCCTTGTTTTTTCGGCATCTTCTCTGCTGCGTTTATTAATCAATACCTGATTACATATTTTTTCTGCATCATCGGGATTTTCAATAAAATATACTTCTAAATTCTTTTTAAGCATCCCTGTAATAGCTTCTTGAATTCCCTTGTTCGTAATTGATTTCTTAGTTTGATTTTCATAGGATGTCATTGTCGAAAATGAAGAAATTATAACTGTAAGAGAATCCTCTATATCTGAAAAGCTTATCTTGCTCTCATTTTTGGTGTATTTTCCACTGTGTTTCAAATAAGAATCTATCTGAGAAGTAAATGCACTTCTAACCGCTCTTTCCGGAGCGCCGCCATGTTCCAGAAAACTTGAATTATGATAATATTCCGCCAAATGAACTTTATTTGAAAACGAAATTGCCACTTGAGCTTTCAATTTATAGTAAGGTTTATCCTCACGGTCTCTCACTTTAGTTTCAAG